>SXHE01000015.1 GCA_005773755.1 Planctomycetia bacterium | reverse complement strand
CATTGGTACTTTTCCACCTTTACCACCATTTCCACCTTTTCCACCTTTTCCACCTGTTCCACCATTTCCACCTTTTCCACCTTTTCCGGGGTTTTAACTGCCACGAATCTGCCCATCGCTCTGGTCGGTGCCAGAACGACCGGCCGCCCCATCTGGTCCCGATTCCAGATTTTCTTCCGTCTGGTCGCCTCCCCGCTGCCTGTCGTCGGCCGCCAATTCACAGCCCGAATACCTCCCGCGGTCTGTGGACGTGATCTCCTTTTCCGTGGCGTTGTCCTGTACACCGGGGCGAATCGTCCGCCCAAGAGTGAACGGAGAGGGGAGCGAATGGCCTTCGACCGAATTCTCGCAGAACGCGTCCGCGAGTGCCTCGCTTCCCACAAGCGGGTGGAGGAGAAGACGCTGTTCGGCTGCGCGTGCTTCCTGCTGCGCGGCAACGTACTGGTCGGCGTCTGGAAGGACTCGCTCGTCGCCCGCGTCGGCCCGGACGGGTATGAGGACGCCCTGCTCGAACCCCACGTCAAGGAGTTCAACATCACCGGCCGACCGATGAAGGGCTGGGTGCGGGTCAAGCCGGAAGGCATCGGGGACGACGACCAGTTGGGCGACTGGGTTCGGCGGTCCCACCGCTTCGTCTCGAAGTTGCCTGTGGCGTGAGTCCGCCGGCCGGAACGACCAACCACCAGCAGGTGCTTCACGGCCGCCCGTTCCGCAGCGAGCCCTCACGCCAAGGACCGTCGCCAACCCGTTGTTCAGCCCTTCTTCACCTCGAACCCGTCGTTGTCGGCGGCCTCCGCGGCTGCCTTGAGGGTGAGCGGGAGCGGCCCGCCGACGGCCTTGTTCCCCTTCACCACGTTCTTCTCGGACGGGTCGCCGCTCAGCAGGATGCCGCCGCCCGCGACCGTGTTTTTGAGGATCGACACCCGCCGGCACGGGAACCGCCCGCTGTTGCGGTCGGCGTTCACGTAGATCGCAGCCCCGGACGCGATCGCCTGCTTCCCGTCGCCCAGCCGGATGTCGTTGCCTTCCACCAGCAGCCCGTCGATGCCGGCCGTCTTGTAGATCGACAGGTACGTGTTGCCGCGGTTGTTGGTCAGCACCGAGTCGAGGACCGTGCTGTTGACGTGGTCCTCGTGCATCAGCCCCTCGCCGTCGTTGATCTTGTACTTCTTGTCGAACGCGACGTTGCGGTGGACGGTGTACTCGTTCCCGTCCACCACCCACCGCCAGCCGCGCATCTCCACCGCCCGGTTGTCGTTCGTGCTGGCACCCGTCGTCACCGCCTGCCCGGTCGCGGTCGGCCGCCACACGTCCGCCGCAAACCGGACGACGTTGTTCACGCACCGCACGCCGTCCCCGCAGAACCCGATCCCCATGCGCCCGGTGTTGAACACGAAGTTGTCGCGGATCACCGTGCCCTTGCGGAACCCCCACGGGTACGTCTCCGGCGTGCCGTCCGGCCCCATCCCGCCGGCCCCGCCGATGCCGTTGTGGTTCACGTACAGGCCCGGCCGGTTGTCGTACTCGAACACCACCCCGTCGATCGCGGCCTCCTTCTTCTTCTGGTCGAGTAGCACGTACCCGTTCATGGTGAAGTTGTCGTCCCCGGACTTCGGCAGCCGGTTGTTGGCGACCAGGAGGTTCTCGGCCGCCTTCACGTCGATGGCCGCGTGGTGCCGGGCGGTGAACCGCTGCCACCCCTTCTGGTTGATCTTCACGTTCGGCACCGCCGGGTCGGGCACCGCGGCGTTCCGCAGCACGCACCCGACCACGAAGCGGTTGCGGCCGGCGGCGTGCTTGTCGGTGCCGTCGTCCGCGAAGTGAACGTGTCCGCGGTTGACGTCGACGTTCACGACGCCGACGTTCGAGGCGGCCTTCGGGTCGGCCAGGTAGATGCCCTTGAACGCCCGCAGCACCGGCGTGCCCTCGCCCGCGGCGGCGAACTCGTACTTCGGGAACTCGAACCGGGTCGGCGGGGCGTACTTCTCGTTGTGGGCGGACGTGACTGGGCCGGGGTCGGCCCCGCGGAGAACGACCCCGTCGAGCAGCTTGATCGACTCCTTGAAGCGGTATACCCCGGCCGGGAAGTAGGCGACCCCGCCGCCCTTCGCGGCCACGACCGCCTGGGCCGCGGCCAGTTGCTCGTCGGGCGTGTCGCCCTTCATCCGGGTCACGTCCACGACGACGGCCCACTTCACCTGCTTCGTCCACTCCAGCTTGTACCCGGCGAGCGGGTCGTCGGCCGGGGCGTCGGCGGCGAAAAGGCCGGCGGGCAGCAGGAGCACGCCCGCGGACGCCAGGAAGTCGCGGCGGGTCGGGGCGAATGGTCGCATCAAGAATCCTCCGGTCGCTCGATGATCCAGACGCCCCCGAATGTACTCGTTCTGCGAGGTCGCGGCCAAGCCTCCCTCCGCGAGCGAGGGCGTGGCGGGGCACCAAGTTCGAGGCCGGGATCTACGACGCGAGGCTGCCGCTGCGCGCAGTCGACTGGCGTCGCCGGACGAGCCAGGGGATCAGGATCATCGCGACCGGCGGGCCGAGGACGAGCGGGATCATTCGCACGTTCTCTGCATTCGCGATTGCCTGGACGCAACCCTTGATCGCAGCGGGAAGCAGGATCGCTCCGACCGCCTGGATGAACCAGAGGGGGAACACCGCGACGCCGCCGGGGTTCTTCCGCGGTCGGACCAGACGACGGAACACCCAGATCAGCCCCGCCCCGAACAGGCCCGTGCCCGCGACCGACCCGGCCACGATCGGGACAAGGTCCCACTGACCTGTCACGGCCAGGATCACGGTGCCGATCGCGTTCACGAACGTCACCAGCGAGAACAGGACCGCGAAGAAGCCGACGACGGCGACGCACATCAGGCGAGGGATACGGCCGACGTCTCCCAGGTAGTCCGGCTGCTTCAGCATGGCTCAACGCCTCTTCGGGTCTCCGCGTCCCCAAGTGCAAGAAAGTTGACAACCGCCTGGGCCGGTCCGCACGCAGGTGGCACATGCGGCGAGCAATTTCTGGTGTGCAACTGCGGTCGGGGCCGCGTTGATCGGTCACGTCCCCGGTTCATGACAGCCCTATGACCCCGTGTGTTCGGTCCCATCACACCTCCAGCACCCGCTGCACCACCGGGGTGCCGTACCTCGCCTCGCCCGTGAGAACCCGGAGGTTCGGCAGGACCAGGGCCTCGCCGCCGCCGTGGGTGTGGCCGCACAGGACCGTCATCCGCCGGTCGGGGGCCGCGGCCATCGCCCCGGCCAGCACGTCCCCGACCGCCTTGCAGCTGAAGAACGGCAGCCAGTCGTCGTCCGAGATCCGCCCCTGGTGCCAGCACGCCTCGCGGACCGGCGGGACGTGTGTCGCCACGACGACGTGCCGGAACCGGGCCAGGGCGTCCGGCAGCACCCGGCGGAAGTGGGCCGCCGCCTCGTCGCCGAGTGCGTTCAGCCTCGCCAGTCGCTCCAGCGGGTCGGCCTCGAACCCGCCGAACTCCTCGATCAGCCCGAAGTCGTTCAGCAGCACGCCGGAACCGTGGTAGTCGCCGAGCCGCCCGTCGCCCCAGCCGTCGTGGCCGACCAGGCACGCCTCCCCTGCGAGCGGCACGACGCCCGCGTCGGGAAGCCAGCGGAGGTTCGTCGCGGACGCGCAGAGCACGCGGACTTGCCCGCGGACGCTGGCGATGCTCCCCTGGTAGAAGTCGTGGTTGCCGAGGACGAAGTACACCGGACGCCGCACCGCCTCGCCGATCGCGGTCAGGTAACGGCTGAGGTCGTGTGACTCCCCGGTGTCGCCGGAGATCACGAAGGTGTCGGCCTCGGTCCCGGCGAGCACGCCGAGGAACGCCTCCAGCGAGGGGGGTCTGAGGAAGTTCAGGTGAATGTCCGTCAGCCAGGCGAGTTTCACGGATTTCCTCGAACGCGGATGCGAGCGCAAGGTAACGCCCTCACCGTCGCCCACAAAGAGATTTCGGCCCTGTCGACGTCCCGAACCGTCTCGAACACACGAAAGTTGCCGTTAGTTCTCGGTCGGGTGAGAACCGCGAACCACCAAGGATTTCTAGGCGACGATCGACTGTCGGGAGTCCGGTTCTCAGTTCTCACATGCGGGGCCACCTCCTGTCCAACAGCCCGATTCCTCCCCCCTGTGGTGTGCGGCGTAACGTAAAGGGGGTAGATGAAAAGAGTGAGAACTGTGAGAACCAACTTCCATTGCGAATGGCGAAACGCCTGAAAAACGCAACGAAATTCCCTATTCCAGTGGTTCTCACTCCGGTTCCCCTGGTTCCCACTTCGCCGCTCGTGGTCCCTGCCGCGACCGCCCTCTGCACCAGTCCGGTGCCCACGGTTGCGTCAGGTGGCACAAGCGTATCCCATATTCTCAAAAGTGGTTTTTGATTTGCTGCGGCTCATCGCCCCTCGTTGCTCCCTCCCACCGCGGCCGACAGGTCGTGGCACGTCTCAGGTACTTGCCGTACACTCACGGCACTTCCCGTCGCACGAGGTTTCCCGATGTCCGACAACGGCCCCGCACTGGATCGCCGCCACTTCCTCGGCACCGCGTCCGCTTCGGCCGCACTCACGGGCGCAATGACGGCCGCTCGTGCGGCCGACGCACCGGCACCGCCCGCCGTCGCAGACGCACGGCCGCCGGTCACGAACCCGCGATCCACGTCGGGCGACTTCCGGCACGGCCCGAAGTGGGACGAACTGTTCACGCTCACCGTGGGTAACGACAAGGGCGATCTGAACGGAACGGACCAGCGGGCGATTCAGGCCGCGGTCGACACCGTCGCCCGCATGGGCGGCGGGACGGTGAAGCTGCTGCCCGGCACGTGGCGGCTGCGGAACGCGGTGTACCTGTGCTCCAACATCCGGCTCGTCGGGAGCGGCCCGGACACGAAGCTGATCAAGGAGCCGTCGGCGACGTCGAAGCTCGCCGCCGATTCGGACTGGTACGATCAGGAGGTCACGCTCGCGGACGGCAAGGGCTTCAAGGTCGGCGACGGGATCTGCCTGCGGGCCAAGAACCCGCACCACGGCGGGGCGACCGTCATCAAGCGAACGCTCGTGGCCCGGTCCGGCAACCGCTTCAAGCTCGACAAGGGGCTCCGCGAGAACCTCTGGGCGAGCGGCACGCCGACCGTCTCGACGCTGTTCCCGCTCCTGAGCGGCGAGTTCGTCACCAACGTCGTGATCGAGAACCTCGCCCTCGACGGGAACAAGGCGAACAACGAGGAACTGGACGGCAACTACGCCGGGTGCGTCTTCATGCAGGACTGCGCCGACGTCGCCATCCGCAAGGTCACCGCCCGCGACTACCGCGGCGACGGGATCAGCTGGCAGATCTGTCACGACGTTCTGGTGGAGGAGTGTGAGAGCCGCAACCACACCGGGCTGGGCCTGCATCCGGGTTCCGGCTCGCAGCGGCCGGTGATCCGCGGCAACACGATCGCCGGGTGCCACATCGGGCTGTTCTTCTGCTGGGGCGTGAAGTACGGTCTCGCGGAGAAGAACACGATCGAGGACACGAAGACCGCGGGCATCTCGGTCGGGCACCGCGACACCGACAACCTGATCCGCAACAACACGGTGAAGCGGAGCGGGCAGGCGGGCATCCTGTTCCGGCCCGAACGCGGGGCGGGGTTCACCGGCGACCGCAACACGGTCGAGGGCAACACGGTGATCGACACCGGGGGCGAGGACGCGGCGGCGGTGGACGTTCAGGGCACGACGGCGAACCTGGTGTTCCGCAGCAACACCCTAAAGGAGACCCGCGGCCCGGCGAAGCGGGTCGGTTTCCGGCTCGGCAAGGACACCAAGGACATTACCCTCGACGGTAACACGGTCGAGGGGTTCGCCGCGAAGGTGGACGACAAGCGGAAGTGACAGACTCGGCCCGGTACTTCATCGCCCCGCGAGGAAAGCCGTGCATGGGCGACTCCTACCAGTTTACCGTCGATGTGTTCCGAACCGTCTGCGACCGGCTCGCAGCCAAGGCCGCCGACCTGCGGTTGCTGGTCGAGAGCGGCACGTCGTTCGAGGAGTGGCTCACCTGGGAGGCGTTCCTGGCCTGCAAGCTCCGGCAGGAGGGCTACCCGTTCTGCGAAGTTACCGCCGAGCCGACCTACGCTAGCGAGGGCGTGGCGGACGAGGCCGACCCGGACCGGAACCTCGGCGACCTGCGGGTCGGCGGCCCGAACGACGGGGCCGACCACTGCTGGGCGTTCGCCGAGTTCGTCCTGCTCCGCGACGGCAACCGCTGCGGCGGGGAGTGGCTGCGGAGGATCGAGGCCGGGGCGGACAAGGTCAAGCGGCTGGGGTGGAAGAAGTCCGCGTCTCTGTTGGTTGTGACTCTGGCGGGCCGGGGCGACATGCCGACGGGGTGGGCCGAAGACTTGGCAGCCTGCGCGGTGTGGAATCAGCCTGCGTTGACCGACCCATTCGTCATTCCTCTACCCGGCGGTGGGACGGTCGTGCTGAAGGCGTTGGACATCAAGCGGAACCCCGCCGACACGCTCACTCACGCGGTCCGGTGAGTCCGGCACACCGGGCGGGGCACAGCGGCAGCTGCCCGCGGGGCCGTTGCCGCCCCGCCGCGGCCCGGCCGAACGCCGTGCGGCGGTCGTACATGACACGCGAATCACGCTCCTGACGCGGCGTGGCACGGGACTGGGTCTCTCGACCCGCGACGCCACGTCCGTCGAGTGAGATCCGGGAGCCGGCACCATGAAGAGCTGCGCCTGGGGCGTGCTGATCGGAATCGTCTGCGGGCTGCCCGCGGTCGTCGCCGCCGAGCCGAAGCCGCCCGCGACGGTCGGTGAACTCTTCGCCGACGTCGACCCCCGCAAGGACCCGCTGGACGCCAAGGTCGTGCGGGAGTGGGAGGAGCCCGGCATCGTCTACCGCACGGTCACCTACCACATCGGCACGTTCAAGGGGAAGCCGGCACGCGTGGCGGCGTTCTTCGGGTTCCCCAAGGGGGCCAAGAAATCACCCGGTCTGCTGCACCTGCACGGCGGCGGCCAGCGAGCCTTCCTGAAAGAGGTCGAGTTCTACGCCAAGCGGGGGTACGCCTGCCTGTCGGTCAACTGGGGCGGGCGGGAGATGGAGAACGCGAAGGCCGGCGACCCGAACACCGACTGGGGGGCCGTCGATCCGACCCAGAATAACGTGCCGGGGTACTTCAACCTCAGGCCCGGCGACAAGTACCTCGACCCGTTCGACTCGCCCCGCAACAACAACTGGTACTTGCTCACGCTGGGTGCCCGACGCGGGCTGACGTTCCTGGAGCAGCAGCCGGAGGTCGACCCCGACCGGCTCGGCGTGTACGGCCACTCGATGGGCGGCAACCTGACCGTGTACGTGGCCGGGACGGACGACCGGGTGAAGGCCGCGGCCCCGTCCGTGGGCGGGTCGGGGTTCCGCACGCAACCGTGGCCGCTCCTGCCACAGTACAAGCCGCAGTTGCCGAACGGCGACGTGAAGCTGTTCGCCGCGACCCTGGGCTTCGAGTCGTACGCCCCGCGCATCACGGCCCCGCTGCTGTGGCTGGGGGCGACGAACGACTTCCACGGGCTCATGGACGACACGTACCGCACCGGGGCACGGGTCCTCCACGGGAACGTCCGATACGCCTTCACCCCACACCTGAACCACCGCTTCACCCCGGAGTTCGCCGTCACCCGGCCGCTCTGGTTCGACCAGCACCTCAAGAAGACCTTTACCTGTCCGAAGACGCCGGACTCGAAGCTCGTGCTCGCGACGGACGACCGCGTCCCGGAGCTGCGGGTCACGCCGGACGCGTCGCGGGAGGTGGCCGGGGTTCACGTCTACTACTCGGTCGACCCCGACCCGCGGGCGAGGTTCTGGCGGTCCGCCGAGGCGAAGAAGGCGGGCGACACCTGGACGGCCAAACTGCCGATCCCGGACACCGACCGACCGCTCTACGCGTTCGCCAACGTGGTGTACCGACTGGACGAGCAGCCGGCCGAGCCGTCGGCTCCGGCCGCAAAGCAGTTCGCCCTCAGCTCGTTGCTCCACACGGCGGTGCCGAAGGACCTACGCGGGGCCGGGGTGCTCGCCACGGACAAGACAGAGCCGGTCATCGACGACTTCGCGCACGGCTGGCGGGACTGGTATCTGCTGGAGGCGGGGAACCCGCACCACTGGGAGTTCTCGACCCGCAAGCCCGCCGACCCGAAGTGGCGAGGGAAAAAGGGGCAGCGACTGACGATCGACGTGCAGGCCGAGAAGCCGAACGAGTTGGTGGTGGTGCTGACCGAGAACGTGTTCCGGTCGTACCGGGGCGTGCAGCGGGAGTACGCGGCGGTGGTGAAACTGACCGGCGGCCGGGAACCGCAGCGGGTGTCCCTGGAGGCGAAGGACTTCACGGACGGTGACGGCAAGGCGTTGGCGTCGTGGGCCGAGGTCGATCTCCTGAGCCTGCGGGCGTACCAGGAGAAGGGCGGCAAACTGTTGGGAAACAAGAGTTGGGTTGGTGCGCAGCCGGCGTTTCGGATGCTGTCGTGGGAGGGTGACGGCAAGTGAGGCCGGTGCCCCGCGGCGGTCCAGGGGTCGATTCCCGGCCGTAATCGCATGGCGGTCGGGTGGTGACCCGGCTCACGGCTTGCCGATCGCCTTCGCCATGCCGGCGGCGAACCGCTCGCCCAGCTCGATCTGACTGGCGGCGTCGAAGTGCGTCCCGCCGTCGAACGTCTTGAGCTTGTCGGCCGACACGAAGAACACGCCCTTCACCTTCTCGGCGGCGGCCTTCTGCGCCGCCCGCACGGTGTCCCGCTTGCCGTTGTCGTACACCTCGCCGACGCCGAACGGCAGATCCGGTACTTCGAGGTCGGCACGCACGCGGGCGACGAACGCCGTCAGGAGCTTCTCGTACTCGTCGGGGGTGAGGGCCGCGTCGCTCTCGCCCTGGTGCCAGATCATCCCGCGGAGCGTGTACGTGTGCCTCTTGTCCTTCAGCTCCTTCAGCGACTTCTTCGTGAATTCCAGGAACGCGGGGTAGAGCCGCTCCTTGACGTCCGGGTTCCAGTCCTTCGCCAGGCTCGTGCCGCCCTCGGCGAACTTGATGAGGGCTATCTTCTTGTCCTTCAGGTGATCGGTCATCCCGCGGCCGAAGGAAACCTCCGGCCCGAACGTGCCGCTGGGCAGCTTCGTCGGCTTGGCTTTGCCGGGTGCGACGCTCCAGCCGGGCTGGAGCGGCTGGAACCCGTCGCTCGTCAGCACCGGGCCGCGGAGCTTCGAGCACGAATACGCAATGAGTACGTTTTCCTGGGGCTTGGCCCACTT
>SXHE01000014.1 GCA_005773755.1 Planctomycetia bacterium | reverse complement strand
GGGGAGGGGGCCGGGGGGTGGGGTGCTTCGCCTTCGCACTCCTCCGGCCTGCTCACCCGCGCCTACGTCGGCACCCTGGGCTGGTCGCTGCGGCACCGGTGGGTGATCGTGTTCGCCACGGTGCTCACGTTCCTCAGCACCCCGGTGCTGTTCATGATCGTCGGCACCGACTTCGTGCCGAAGGACGACCAGAGCGAGTTCGAGGTCGCCGTCACACTGAAAGAGGGCACCACGCTCAAGAAGGCCGAGGAGCAGATCGCGGAGTTGGAGGCGCGGCTGAAGACGGTGCGCGGGGTGACGAGCGTGTTCACCGTGATCGGCCCGACCGACGGCCGCGCCCCGAAGGGGCAGGGCGACGTGACCCAGGTGAACGTGTACTGCCGCATGACCTACCTGCGCGAGCGCGCGTTCGGGCAGCGCGACGCGATGGCCGACGCGCGGGTGATCCTCGCGGACTACCCCGACATGCGGGCCGCCGTGCAGGACGTGAAGCTGTTCAGTTCCAGCGCGTTCGAGAACGCCCAGCTCGACCTGAGCATCCGCGGGCCGGACAGCGCGAAGCTGGAAGAGTACGCGGCCCAGATCGTCAAGAAGATGAAGGCCAACCCGAAGTTCTCGGACGTGGACACGAACGCGGCCAGCCGCAGCCCGGAGCTCCAGGTGCGCATCGACCGGCAGCGCGCCGCGGACCTGCGCGTGAGCGTGCAGGGCGTCGCCACCGCGCTCGGGCTGCTGATCGGCGGCGAGCCGGTGACGAAGTTCAAGGAGGGCGCGGACCAGTACGACGTGTGGCTGCGGGCCGCGCTGCCGGGCCGCGACCGGCCCGACGCCATCGACGCGCTGACGGTGCCCGACCCGACCGGCAAGCCGATCGAGCTGCGCACGCTCGCCACGCTCACCGACGAGCGCGGCCCCGCCACCATCGAGCGGTTCGGCCGCCAGCGGCAGATCGGCATCCAGTGCAACTTCGCACCGAAGGTGGCGCTGGGCGACGCGCTGCCGGAAGTTCAGCAGTACGTGAAGGAACTCGACCTGCCGCCGGAGTACCGCACCGAGTTCCTCGGCGAAGCGAAGCTCATGGCCGACTCGAACGCGAACTTCCTGCTCGCGTTCTTCCTGGCCTTCGCGTTCATGTACATGATCCTCGCGGCCCAGTTCGAGAGCATCGTTCACCCCATCACGATCCTCATGGCGGTCCCGCTCACGCTGCCGTTCGCACTGGTCTCGCTGATGCTGCTGCAAACACCGCTCGACGTGTACGCGATGATCGGGCTGTTCATGCTGTTCGGCATCGTGAAGAAGAACGGCATTCTTCAGGTGGACTACACGAACGTGCTCCGCGCGGAGGGGCTGCCGCGCAACGAAGCGATCCTCAAGGCGAACGAGGCCCGGTTCCGGCCGATCCTGATGACCACCGGGATGCTGGTTGCCGCGATGATCCCGATCGCGACCGGCCAGGGACCAGGGGCCGGCGCGCGGGCGAGTATGGCGAAGGTGATCCTCGGCGGGCAGCTGCTCTCGCTGCTGCTGTCGCTGCTGGTGACGCCGGTCGCGTACTCGATCTGGGACGACCTGCTGAACTGGGGGAAGCGCCGCTTCGCGCGGCGTGCGAACGAGCCGGAAGCGTCAGCGACGGACGAGCCGGCCCCCGTGCGCGCGAAGGAACCCGAAGCGACCGTCGCCGGCCCGTGACCGCGGTTGAAGTCCGCCGCCGCGCGGTGATACACTCACTGCGCACCGCTTTGGAGGTCGCCATGCCGTTGCACGACTGGTCCCGCGTTCCCACTTATGTGTACCACGACTTTCACATGGGGCTGTTGGTCGCGCTCCGCCGCGTGCTGAACAGCGGCGTGCTGCCCGAAGGGTACTACGCGCTGGCCGACCAGTCGATGCGCACGATGGGACCGGACGTGCTGACGCTCGGCCCGCACACCACAGAGCCGGCGCGCACGCCCCCGCCATCCGGGCGAGTTGGGGTGGCGGTCGCGGAAACGCCCCCGCGTGCCCAAGTCATGGCGCGAACTCCGCCGCGGCCGGTCGGCTTCCGGCAGAAGCGGGTCACCATCCGCCACCGGAGCGACGACCGCGTGGTCGCAATCTTCGAGCTTGTTTCGCCCGGCAACAAGGCGGCGCGCTACCCGTTCCAGACGTTCGTGCGCAAAACGGTGCGGGCCATCGAAGCCGGCATCCACATGCTCATCGTGGACCCGTTCCCGCCCGGCAAGCGCGACCCGAACGGCGTTCACGGGGCCATCTGGGACGCGCTCGGCGGCGACCCGTACACGCAACCAACCGACAAGCCGCTCGTGGTCGCGGCCTACGAAGCCAGTCCCGCGGGACCGGGGTGTTACGTCGAACCGCTCGCGGCCGGCGACCCGCTGCCCGACGCGCCGCTGTTCCTCGAACCGGGCTACTACGTCCCGGTGCCGCTCGAACGGGCGTACGCCATCGCGTTCGCGGACGTGCTCCCTCACGACCGCGAACGTCTCGAATCGCGCTGATCGCGCCACTACCAGTTCGCTGGAAGTGCCTTTTTGCCGCCGACGGTAGCGAGCGCTTCCAGAATCGCGGGGTCTGTCTTGGGCGTGAAGTCGCGCACCGAGCCGTCCGCGAGCGCGGTCACGCAAGAGCGCGTGCCGAGCCAGTAGTTGCCGTGGAACCCGCCGAACGGTCGGCCTTCGCCGATGTACGGGGCCGCGCCCGGCTCGAACGCGCGCACGGTCGCGGTGCCGCCGAACGCCCAGTGGCCGGGGTCGCGCGCGGTCTCGATCAGCAGTAGCGTGTTGGAAGTGCCGTCGGGGAAGCCGTGTGGTAGCGTGGTCTGCCGGTCGTGACCGAAGACGCCGGCTCGCGGGTGCTTGAGCGGAAGCGCCGCCGCGTCCGCGCCGACGCCCGCGACCCCGACGCGGTGCGTCAGCGGGGTCGGCGACTTCCACGTCTTCGTTTCGTAATCGTACTCGTTTCCGGCTGGGCACAAGAAGAACTTGGTGCGGACGCTCGTGGGTTCCGCGTTGCGCGGGTCGCCCGCACCGCGGGTCATGTCGAACTGTCTGTAGACGTTGTCTTGCTCGATGTACGGTAGAACCATCACCCATAGCCCCAACCGCTGTTCGGGCGGCAGATCGGGATGTGGCACCGTGGCCGGCGGGAGCTTGTCTTGGTTCGCGCTCGCGTAATTGTGCAATCCGCTTCCGAACTGACAGAAGTTGCCGTGGCAGCTCATGCGCGCCGCGGCGTCGCGCACTCGCTGGATGGCCGGGAACAGCAACCCGGCGCACGTTAGCGGGAGCGCACACGCCACGGCAACGAGAACGTGCTTGCGCTTCGGCACGGCGGTTACTTCCGGCTCTTGGGGTGGCGGAACTTCACCCAGCCGCCGTTCTGCTTGCTGCTCTCGACGCACTGCGTGATGAACAGCATCCCTTCCACGCCGTCGTACACGTTCGGGTACACCGTGTTCACGGTCTCGAACTTCGCCCCGCTCGCGCGCTGGATGATCGCGTCGTAGGTCGCGCTGTAGATGTTGGCGAACGCCTCGAAGAACGCCTCCGGGTGGCCGCTGGGCAGGCGGACGCTGGCCCCGTGCGCCGCCCCGAGGTACGGCCCGCCGTTGCGGGTGTACGTCTTGTGCGCGTCGCCGTTCTTCCGCACGAACAGCTTGTTCGGCTCCTCCTGGTGCCACTCCAGCGCGCCCTTCGTGCCGTCCACCTCGATGAAGATGTCGTTCTCGCGGCCGTGGGAAATCTGGCTCGCGGTCACGGTGCCGAGCGCGCCGTTCTCGAATCGCACCAGCGCCACGCCGTAGTCGTCGAGCGCCCGGCCCTCCTCGAACACCTTCAGGTTGCACGACAGTTCGCTGGGTAGCAGCCCGGTCATGTAGCGGCCGAGGTTGTAGGCGTGCGTGCCGATGTCGCCGAAGCACCCCGCGGCCCCGCTCTGCTTCGGGTCGGTGCGCCACTTGGCCTGCTTCTGGTCGCTCGACTCGAGCCGCGTGCGGAGCCAGCCCTGGATGTAGTTGGACCGGATCGCGTTGATCTCGCCCAGTTCGCCGTTCAGCACCATCTCGCGGGCCTGCCGCACGAGCGG
>SXHE01000191.1 GCA_005773755.1 Planctomycetia bacterium | reverse complement strand
GACCTGCCGGAGAAGCTGCCACTGCCGTCGAGCGCGGGCAAGGCGCTGGAGGGCCTGCCGAAGCCGAAAGACCCGAACCCGAAAGACCCGTTCCCGAAGGGCAAAGACCCCTTCCCGCCCGCCTTCAGCAACATCCGCGCTGCGGCCGACGGCGCGGCGCAGGAAGAGAAGAAGGACGACAAGAAGGACAAGCCGAAGATCGAGACCGGGTTCATGACGCGCAACAATCAGGCGCTCGGCCGCGAGTACTGGGTGTTCGTGCCGGACAACTACGACCCGAACGTGTCGCACGGTCTCATCGTCTGGTTCCACCAGGCGAAGGAGGGCGGCAAGGACGGCGAGAAGATGGCGAAGACGTTTCGCGAGTTCGCCGAGGACCACCACTTCATCGTGATGGGGCCGAAGTCCGGCAACGCCGACGGCTGGGTCGCGAGCGAAACCGAACTGGTGATGCAGGACGTGAAGAGCGTGCTGGGCCAGTACACCATCGACAAGACCCGCGTCGTGGCCCACGGCATGGGCAACGGCGGGCAGATGGCGTACTACGTCGGATTCAACGCCCGCGACGTGTTCCGCGGCGTCGCGACCATCGGCGCGACGCTTGGCACCGCGCCGAAGGACAACGTCGCCAACCTGCCGCTGTCGTTCTTCATCAGCGGTGGCGACAAAGACCCACTGTTGAAGGAGATCGTCGAAAGCAAAGACCTGCTCCGCGAGAAGCGATTCCCGGTCACGTTCCGCGAGATGAAGGAGAGCGGCAAGGAGTACTTCGACCTGAAGACCTTCACCGACTTCCTCGCCTGGCTCGACTCGCTCGACCGCATCTGATCGGCATTCGCCCCGCCATTCAACAGCACAGCCCACCCTTCGCAAAGGGTGGGCTGTTTCGTTGTTCACATCTCCTCAGCGCCCTACTTCAGTTCGACGTTCCAGTAGGCGGCGTCGAGGAACGACTGCCACGACTGGTACTTCTTCTGCGTCAGCTTGAGGTTCAGCATCGGGCTGCGCTTCGGCTTCTCCGGCTTGCGGATCAGCGTCATGTTCGCCTGCCGCGGGGTGCGGCCCCCCTTGCGCACGTTGCAGTCCACGCACGCGCAGACGATGTTGTCCCAGGTCGTGCCCCCGCCCTGGCTGCGCGGCAACACGTGGTCCAGTGACAGCTCCGTGGTCGGGAACCGCTTCCCGCAATACTGGCACTGGTTGTGGTCGCGGGCGAAGATGTTGCGCCGGTTGAACTTCACCGTCTGCTTCGGCATCTTGTCGTAGCTGAGCAGCCGGATGACGCGCGGCGACAGGATCTCCGTGGTCGCGGTTCGCACCCAGTCGTCGTCCTCCTGGCGGAAGTTCGCGGCCTTGAACGCGCTCAGCTCGGCCCACGACTCGAAGTCGTAGGTGGCGAACTGGCCGTCCTCCTGGCTCACGACTTCGGCGAGTTCCTTGCACAACAGGCAGAACGCCCGGCGCACGGATATCACGTGAACGGCAGCGAACGCCTTGTTCAAAACCAGTACGCTCGCGTCCAGCGCCGAGTACCCGGCATTCATGGCGACAGGCCCTCCGTTAAGGGGACACTTCGGCTGCCCCGCGAAGTGCCGGGCAGTCCGCTCGTCAAGAGGAGAGGCGCGGGCGGGTAAAGGTTCGACCCCGCCACCATCATACAGGGTGCATTTTCGCGCCCGCAAGAGAATGCTCCGCTGGTTCGGGCGCGAGTTTCGCGCGTCCTTCACGATGCGCCGGCGCAAGCGGCACCCTTGATACGGTCGGAACGGAGAGGGTTTTGCCCGCCGCACCGGACGCAACGGCCCGCTTTCTGGCTGAGCTTCGCAGTACCGGGGCGAGCCGGTAGAATCCCTATTCATTCCCAAGAGTCTCGCGCGCAGACGGAACCCGGAAGGACTCGCCATGTCCGAAGCTGTTGATCTGCTCGCCGATCTGACCGCGGATCAGCAGGCGGCCGTGAAGCACGGCGAGGGGCCGCTGCTGATTCTGGCCGGGGCCGGGAGCGGCAAGACGCGGGTCATCACGCGCCGGGTCGCGTACCTGCTCCAGAGCGGCGTGCCCGCGCACCGCATCCTCGCCATCACGTTCACGAACAAGGCCGCGGGCGAGATGAAAACCCGCGTCGAGAAGCTGGTGCCCGGCAACAAGGTGTGGGTGAGCACCTTCCACAGCCTCGGCGCGCGGCTGCTGCGGCAGTACGGCGAGCGGTTGGGTTTCGACCGCAACTTCACCATCTACGACATGGACGACCGCAACAAGATCGTGAAAAGCGCGCTCGAAGCCACCGGCATCGACAACGTGAAGTTCAGCCCGGAGCGGATCGGCGGGGCGATCAGCAAGGCCAAGAACGCCCTCACCACGCCGCCCCAGTACGAGCGCACGGCCACGGACTTCTTCACGCAGACCGTGGCGAAGGTGTACCCGCTGTACGAGAAGCGGCTCCGCAGCGCCAACGCGATGGACTTCGACGACCTGCTGTACCTGCCCGCACTGGCTCTGAAGACCAACGAGGAACTGCGCCGCGACCTCGACGCCCGGTTCCAGTACGTCCTGATCGACGAGTACCAGGACACGAACTCCGCGCAGTATCAGATCGCCAAAGGGTTGAGCATCACGCACCCGAACATCTGTGTAGTAGGCGACCCCGACCAAAGTATTTACAAGTGGCGCGGCTCGGACATCAAGAACATCCTCGACTTCGAGCGCGACTTCCCGGCGGCGCGGGTCATCACGCTGGCCCAGAACTACCGCAGCACGAAGGCCATTCTGCACGCGGCCGGCACCCTCATCGACCACAACAAGCAGCGCAAGAAGAAGGATCTGATTACCGACAACCCGCAGGGCGAGGCGGTGAACGTGCTCACGTTCGACAACGGGCTGGAGGAGGCCGAGGGGGTCGTGGTGAGGATCAAGGAGGCGGTCAAGGCCGGGAAGTTCAAGTACCGCGACCACGCCATCTTCATGCGCATCAACGCCCTCACGCGGTCGCTCGAGAGCGCGTTCGTCAAGCACGGCGTCCCGTTCCAGATCGTCAAGGGGCTGGCGTTCTTCGAGCGCAAGGAGAACCGCGACGTGCTCGCGTACCTGCGGCTGATCGCCAACCCGCAAGACACGGTCAGCTTCCTGCGCGTGGTGAACGAGCCGCCACGCGGGATCGGGAAGGTGTCGCTGGACAAGCTCCAGTCGTTCGCGGCGCAGCACGAGATCGGCCTGCTGGCCGCGGCCGGGCAGGTCGCGCGCGTCACCGACATCAAGGGCAAGGGCGCGACCGGGCTGCGCGACTTCCACCGCATGATAACCGAGCTGCGCACCAAGCTCGACCTGCCCCCGCACGAACTGGTTAGCCTCGCGCTGGTCAAGAGCGGGTACGAGGCCATGCTGCGCGAGTCCGGCGACGAGGACGACGCCGAGCGGCTCGCCAACGTGAGCGAACTCGTCACCGCCGCGAAGCAGTTCCACGACGCCAACCCCGACAGCACCATCGGCGACTTCCTCGAACAGATCACGCTCGCCTCGGACGTGGACGCCTGGGACGAGCACACCGACCACGTTTCCGTGATGACGCTGCACGCGAGCAAAGGGCTGGAGTTCCCCGTGGTGTACGTTCTCGCTGTCGAGCAAGGACTGCTGCCGCACGAACGGAGCCTGCACAACGACGAGGAGATCGAGGAGGAGCGGCGGCTGTGCTTCGTGGGGATGACTCGCGCGATGAAGGAGCTGTACCTGTGCCACGCGAAGATGCGCGAGTTCCGCGGCAGCCTGAACTACTGCATCCCGTCGACATTTCTGGACGAGTTGCCGCGCGACGTACAGTTCAGCGACACGTCGGTGGCGCGGAACCGCGCGCGCACCGCGGCCGACGAGTGGCGGGCGAAGGTCGGGCCGGCGGCGAAGGACTGGGCCGATACCGGCGCGCGGCCGTACCTGCCGCCCAAGAAGCCGAACCCCGACCTGAAGCCGACGATCCCCGACGCGCCGCAAACCGGGCTGGCGGTCGGCGTGCTGGTGCAGCACGAGGAGTTCGGCCTGGGCAGCGTCACCGACGTGAGCGGGTACGGCGCGCTGCGCCGGGTCAAAATCCGTTTCCCCGGAAGCGGAGAGAAGACGTTCGTCGTCGATAAAGTGAAGCTGAAGATCGTCGGCCGCAAGAAGCCCCAAGAGTGACCCGTTAGCCGCAAAGCCACTCCGCAGAATGGCCCGCAGATGACGCAGAGCAGACGCAGATGAAATCAGATCAAGACCGGGAGCAGGTTTCAACCCCGGCATTCTGCCTGATCCGGAGTTTATCTGCGTCTGCTCTGCGCCATCTGCGGGCCGTTCCTAATCCCGCGTCACCGGGCGCAGCAGCCGGGCGGCGTAGCGGCCGAGGCGGATGAGCAGCACGCGGTTCAGGTAGCCGGTCGTCACCTTCGCGCCCACCTTGCCCAGAATCTTCCCGGCCACGTTTGAACTGACGCCCATGCCCACCACGCTCATCGCCTCGTGAAACAACTGGTCGTACTGCTCCTCCGCCAGTTTCTCCCACTCGGTGCCCTGACCCGCGAGGTAGGCGTTGAAGAACGTGCGGCCCAGCAGCACCGCGGTGCCCGTGCGCCCGGCCCGCAGGTTGTAGAGCTGACACAGGTCGGTCAGCATCGAGAACGTGTAGAACACGGTCGCGCCCGAATCGACCACCGCGTTCGGGGCCACCGCCGTGACCACCCAGATGCGGCTGGCCCAGTACTTCACGCGCTTCTCCGCGGCTTCGTCGATCACACTTTGGAAGCCGTCGCGGAAGCGGGCGAACCACTGCTCCGTGGAGGCGAACTTGTCGTGGTCGAGCAGGTCGGCCCGCACAACCTTCATCTTGGCGATGCCCTCGTCGGTGAGGCCGAGCTTCGCCAGCCCGCGGCGCTCCTTCTCCGATTCGATGGGGTACGTTTGCAGGTACGTCTCGATCTGCTTCCGCGCCTCGGCCGACTTCGCCGCCGCGAGCCACCGCAGTCGCGTGCGGTTCGACAGCTCCTTGATGCCCTTCGTCCGCAACTGCTTGTTCTCGCGCAGCCGAACGTAGATCACCAGGAACCGGATGAACGAGTACAGCACGCACAGCCCGAACAGGATGAGGCCACCGTAGCCGGTGTAGCGAATCCAATCTTCCTGAACGGCGGCGAGCGTTTGCAGCAGCGACGCGGTTTGGTTGAAGAGGAAGACGCCGAACACGCCGGTCATGCCGAGGAAGAACGCGAACGCCAGCGGCGACCCGAACCAGCCGAGCCAGCCGAGGCCGGTGGGGTCGGAGGCGAGCAGCAGTTCCGCTTCGGCCACGTCGCGCGCGGCCTGCTCGTCGTCGAGTATCTTGAGCGCGGCGAGGTCGTCGCCCGAAAGCTCGCGCAGATCGGTGGGCACCTGCGGCGGGCGACCGAGTTCCGTCTCGCCGGGGCGCAGCTCCGGCTCGCCCGCCGGCTCCGGCTCAGGCGGTCGCGGCAGCGCCGGTGCGACCGCGGCGCGAGCCAGGCCCGGCACGCCAATGCGGAAGTCGTCGTCATCCGGCTTCATGGCGCGTTCCTCACAACTGGTTCGCATTCGTGTGGTCGTGGTATTGTAACCGACTTGCGGGCGGCGCGCCCCGCACCTAACATCTCCCTTACTCGCTCACGGAGACCGCACCCGATGGACGCGCCGACGCACCCGCCCGCACCGCCGACCTTCAAGCCCATGACGCTCGCGCTCGCGGGGGCCGGGTTGCTCCTGACCGTGTCGCTGACGCTGGTGTTCGCCAAGCTGCTACCCGAATACCGCATGTGGAACGTATCCGTGATCGGGGCGCTGGCCCTGTTCGCCGCGGCCCGCTTGGGCTTCTGGTACGGCGTCGTCTTCACCGCGGTCGCCATCGCGCTCAAAGACCTGTGCCTGTACCTCACCACCCCGTGGTGGGAGCCGTACCCGCTGGCGTGGTTGTACTTCGGCGGGTACGTCCTCGTCGGCTGGCTCGCGCTGCGGCGCTCCGCGTCGGTGGGTCGGGCCGTCGGCGTCGGGTTCGGCTGTGGGCTGGCCTTCTACGTCGTCAGCAACTTCGTGAGCTGGCTCGAAATGGCCCTCCCATATGACCGTTCGCTCGCCGGGCTTCTGGATTCATACGTCGCCGCGATCCCGTTCTACCGCGGCACGTTCGTGGGCGACACACTGTTCAGTGCGGCCCTGTTCGGCGCGCACCTGGCGCTGAGCCGGGCGTACTTCCCGGCCGAGCGCGTGGGCGGCGCGGCCCAAGAGGTTCGCCCTCAGGAGAACAACTGGTGAAATACGCAGCCGTGATCGAGTACAGTCAGGACAAGGTGCTGGTGGACACGCACCGGCCGGCACACCGCGCGTACCTGACGAGCCTGATCGAGAAGAACCAGCTCTTCGCGTCCGGCCCGACGGAAGACGGCTACGGCGCGCTCATCATCTACGAGGCCGACACCCCGGACGCGGCGGAAGGGTTGATCCGCAGCGACCCGTTCTTCGCGGCCGGCGTGTTCCTCAAGTGGACCGTGCGCCCGTGGAAGATGGTGTTCTTCAACCCGAACTTGGCACCGAAGGCCTAATCGCACTCGTATGCGGAAGCATCGCAAGCGGCGGTTGGCCGATTGGGTCACGGAACAAAGTTGGCTCGCAGAGGGCGATCGCCAGCGCCTTGTTAACCAACTGAAGGAGTTGAATCGCTGTTGTTTTCCCGGCACTTCGACGCGAAAGTGCTGTTTGCTTGAGATCGCGTACGCCCGGCGCGTGATGCACCTCTTACCCGAGGATTTTTGCCGACAAGCCGTCGAACTTGCCGCGAGCGGAGTTGAGAATCCGAGCATCTGCAACACGGATTCTTACACCACGATCGTCGCGGAGGCAATACGCCGCCAGTTCGAGCCTCCGCACACGTACACACCACAAAAGCTCCTTTTGGAAACCGCGTGTGGTCTGGTGATCGAGTTGCTTCGTCTCAAACCCGACCTCCGTTTTCTCGGCAGTAGTGCGATCTGCGTCGTCAATCTCACTCACCGCGAGGCGGCTGCTGAGAATGCGGCACAGATCGAACTGACCCACGATATCTTCGGCAATCCCTTCCGCCTCGTTCCCTTCTCCCCGTCGTGGCGCACGGACACCGCGATCTCCCTTGCGCGTCAGATGTACGAGTCGCGAGAGTTTAGCGCGATGCCAATTCTGGCGGACGCGCTGCAAGACGCCGGGTGCGACAACACGGATATCCTCAACCACTGTCGCGACACCGCGCAGGTTCACGTTCGCGGGTGCTGGGTGGTCGATCTGGTTTTGGGAAAGAAATGACGCGGGTTCTTGTCGTCTCCGCGTTCAAAACGGTCCACTTTCGGCGGATCGCGTTGCTTTATGGTCGATTCGGGCCGAAAGTGGCGAGTTCCCACATTTCCACTTGACAAACGTCCACCTGTCAGCCACAGTTGTTGGTAGAGGCCAATTCTTGTCGGCTGGATGCATTTCACATCCCACCCGGCCGACAGTGCGCGCCGAGCCGCCCTGCCGCCACTCTTGCACTGGGCGTTCTGTCTGGAGTCTCGGATCGCTGTGGTCAGCGCTGACCGTGACGAAACCCCATGATTCCTGGCAAACGGCGGCCCTCTGTGGTCAGCCCCACGAGGCCAAAAGGCTCCAACCCCTGCAAAACCTTGAGAGAAATGCGTGTCACGAAAAAAGGGGGGTGCTGGGTGGTCGATCTGGTTTTGGGTAAGACGTAATCCATGAGCGACATCGAACTGGCGATCACACGGGTGAAGGTGCTGGAGTCGCTGCTGGAGCAGGCACTCGGCGCGACCGGTAAGGGGCTGCACGAGAAAGTGACCAGCGTGCAGGACCGGCTGTCGCAACCGCTGGTACGAAAGCTCCGGTTCGCCGCGACCGTGCGGAACAAGATCGTCCACGAAGCGGACTACCAGCAGATCGACGACCGCGCCGGCTTCATCCGAGCGTGCGACGAAGCCGAGACCGAACTGCGAGCGATGCTCGCCCCGCCGAAGGTCATCAACAAGGGCTGCTTCGGCCTGGTGCTGGTGGGGATGGGGGCGCTGGTGTGGCGACTGGTGTGATTTGGCCCAACACCCCCGCCCTTGCGGGCGGGGTTCGCCAACGGCCTTACCCCTGCAAGTGCGATTCGAGGAAGTACAGCGACTGATCGAGGTCGCGTGCGATGCCGGTGAACAGGTCGGCGGTGGCCTTGTCGTCCAGTTCGTCCGCCTCGTCGATGGCTTCGCGGACCGATTTACCCACCGTCGCGAACCGGTCGGCGAGCACCGCGACCACCTCTTGCCCCTTGTGAACGCCCGACGGAAACTCCGGCACGCGGCTCGACTCCGCCGCCTGCAGCGCGGTGCCGGTCGCGACCCCGCCCAGCGCGGTCGCACGCTCCGCCACCTCATCGACGTGCCCCTCCACCTGCTCCGCCAGTTCGTCGAACAACTTGTGCAGCGCGATGAAGTTCGGGCCCTTCACGTTCCAGTGCGCGAACTTGGTCTGCGACATCAGGTCGAACAGGTCCGCAAGGTTGTCGTTCAACAGCGATACCAGCTTGGTGCGGTTCTCGACGTCGAGGTCGTTGCGCGTCGAGAACGGCGTGTTGGTATCGGCCTTCTTCGTGGCGGTCAGCATTGGCTCTCTCCGTTGGTGCCCGGTTTCACTCGTCCACCGGGAGTTACCTCGCTTCCGGTCGCGGCTAACGCGATTCCACCAATACAGAGCAACGGCCGTGCCTATCGAAGCGGAATCGCGTCGGGTATGCTGCCGGGACCGCCCGTACGGAGCTTGCCATGCCACGAATACTCTCCCTCGTCTCCGCGCTACTCGCGTCCACTGCCAGCGCCGCGGAGTTCAAGTCACACCCGCCGATGCGGGCGCTGCCGACCGCCAGCGCCCGGCCGAAGGGTGAAGGGCCGGCGTGTTTCGTTGATGCCGCGAAGGGGGCCGACGCCAACGACGGCTCACTCGCGAAGCCGTGGAAGACGCTGGCGCACGCGACCCCGAAGCTCGTGCCCGGCGACACGCTCTACCTGCGCGGCGGCACCTACTACGAGCGCATGAAGTGCGGCGTCAGTGGCACCGCGACCAAGCCGATCACAATCCGCGCGTTCCCTGGCGAACTGCCGATCATCGACGGCGGGCTGCGCGAGTTCGCCGAAGCGCCCGCGACCGCGTGGGAACCGGTGAAGGGGAGCACGGTGGGCGAGTACCGCTCCGTGAAGCCGTACCCGAAGGCCGAAGGCATCGTGCTCGGCCACTTCCTCGATTCGATGAACACGCTGCACGGCTACCGATTCGGCAACGACATCCGCTCGACCAACGAATACTGGAACCTGACGGGCAAAATCGAGGACGACCCGAAGGGGCTGTACTGCGGGCCGGGCGTGTGGCTGAACCCGGCGACCGGGCACCTCCACTGCCGGCTCGCGCACACCAAGCTCGACCACCTCGGCACCACCAACTACACGGACGAGACCGATCCGAGGAAGCTGGCGCTCGCCGTCGCCGGGCCGGGTATCGCCTTCGACCTGAACGGGGCGAAGCACGTCCGCGTCTACGATCTGGTGATCCGCGGCGCGAACCGCACGACGCTCAACGTCGAGAAGTGCGCGAACGTGGAACTCGACGGTCTGCACGTCTACGGCGGCTCGCCCGCGGTGATGCTTCGCGCCAGCGGCGACGTGAAGCTGACGCGAAGTTGTGTGCGCGGAATCAGCGCGCCGTGGTCGTGGCGCGGCGGGCAGAAGTACCGTGGCAACTCGGCGTACCTGATGACCGCGCGGCCGGAGGAAGGCGGCTGCAAGAACGTCGAGATCGCGTACTGCGAACTCACCGACTGCCACGACGGGCCGTACATCGGAACCGTTCGCGGGCTGCGGTTCCACCACAACCTCGTGGACAACTTCAACGACGACGGCATTTACCTCAGCGGGGCCGGTGTCGGCGGCGACATCCACATCACGCAGAACTGCATCACGCGCTGCCTGCACTGCTTCGCGTTCGCGGGGAAGTACGAATTGGGCGCGGGCGTGTTCATCGCGCGCAACATCATCGACCAGCGCGGCGAGGTGCGCTACCAGTGGCCGAAGGCGGCCGACGACCCGGAGTTCGCGCCGGAGAAGCCCGGCGGCCCGGCACGCGTTCCGCACACCGGGTTCCTCAACGGCGACCACGGCAGCCCGACGTGGGAGAAGATGTACTACTACCACAACACCCTGCTGTTCCGCGACAAAGCGTTCCGCGACCAGTACGGCTTTGGGATGGCCCGCGCCACGACCGGCACCACGCGGCGCGCGCTGAACAACGTGATCGTGTCGACGACCGCGCTGCCGGGGTTGTTGTTCGAGGGGCCGGAGAACGACTTCGTCGCGGATCACAACCTGTTTTGGAGCACCGCGGAAGGGCCGACATTCAAGGGCGACTTCTTCGCGGCGGCGCGGAAGGCGAAGGCGTTCGAGGCGAGCAAGAAAACCTACGCGCCCGGCTGGGGTGCAAACGACCGGTTCGCGGACCCAAAGTTCACGAAGTTCACGGGGTGGGGGGATGCGGCCGGCGACTATCGGCCGAGCGAAGGTAGCCCCGCCGTCGACGCGGGCACCGAGGTTCCGAAGGAGTGGCCGGACCCGCTGCGGAAGCTCGACGCCGGCAAGCCGGACCTGGGCGCGCTGCCGCGCGGCGCGGCAGCGTTCAAGGTGGGACCGGGCGCGGCACCGAAGCCGTAACGCGGTGCTTACAACTGATCGAGATCGACCACGACGCCGTCGGCCGCGCCAGACGCGAAGATAAACACATTCGCGCTCGCGCCCTTCTTTACCGGGCGCACGGACCCGTCGCAGAAGCCGAACAACAATGCGCCGGGGTGCTTACTGGCGAACTGGTGCCAGTACCCAGTCGGCCCCAGCCCCCATGCGGTGGGCACAGCCCCGACGCCCATCCACGAACCGACGTAGTCGCGCGAGCCGGTTTCGGCCCCGCCCAGCCACTCGCCGAAGCCCAGCGTGTTCGAGGTGCCGTCGGCGATGGCGAGGATCGTGGTGCGCGAGTCGGGGTAGTACGGGCCGGCGTAGGGGAACCCGCGACCGAGGTAGCCGGCGTTCGCGGCGTAGTTCGTCCGACCCAGTGCCGGGTAGTTCGGAGCGAACACGCTACCCTGTGGGCTGCCACCTCCGGCAGTCGTCGTGTACAGGTTCGCGAAGATGCCCGCGGCCGGCGTGAGGTTGTCCGAGTTGTCGGTGGGGCACTGGAAGGTTTTCACCTTGTTGTTCGCGGCGGCCCACCCGCCGCCCCACCACACGCCGCCGGTCGTGTCGCCGAGCCGCATCAGGTTCGCGGGAATCTGTCGGTGGATGTTGTCCTGTTCAATGTGCGGAAGCAGGTACGCGAGCGACCCGACGTAGCTGGTCGAGTGCGAGCCGGGCGGCAGGCACCCGTTGGCGCTCTCGTAGCTCAGCGCGGCCAGGTTGATCTGCTTCAGGTTGTTGGAACAGGTGGACCGGGCCGCGGCCTCGCGCACCTTCTGGACGGCGGGCAACAGCAGGCCGATGAGGACCGCGATGATCGCGATCACCACCAGCAACTCGATCAGGGTGAACGCAACGCGGGGGCGTCGAAAAGTAGTCATGCCGAGTTCCGTGCGAACAGGGTGTGGCAGGAACTCAAACCTAGAACGAACGCCGCGAGCGTGTGCGTAACATTCCAACCTTCGCGCGGGTCTCACGTATTGACGTGCTGCGCGAACCGCCGAACAATGCCGGTGTCTGTCTGGGTCGGCCGGACCGTGGAGAAGTGACCGTGGCGAAGATGAAACTACGAGCGAATCAGACCCGACCCGCGTTCGTGTTCGGGTGCGACCTGTCCGTGTTCCCGGTCGAAGAGATTCGGGCGCTGGAGCGGCACGGCCCGCGGTTCGAGGCGCTGGCGTCCGGTGGGGCCGCGCCCGTGTCGCCGTCGGAGGAGCGGTTCCTGCGCGTCGACCGCGAAGAAGCGGAACCGGAGACGCTGGCCGAGCGCGCCTGGCTCCGGTTGAAGGGCCGGCGCGAGTACGAGCGCGACCGGCGCGCCGCCGCGCCGCCCGCCACGCCGGACAACTACGGTATGGTCGAGTTCGACGCCGACCGCTGCTGGTGGTAGCAAGTGTCCTCACGCGGCGCGGTTTACCCCGCGCCGCGCGCCAAGATTCACGCGCGTCACTTCGCGGTCGAGGTCTTCACGTCCGCGGCCTTCGGTACGGAGTACACCTTGACGTGCTGGCGCAGGTCGCGCGTGAAGCCCAGGGTCAAGTTGAACGCGACGGTCGTCTTTCCGTCGGCGTCCTTCGTGGTCGCGGTGAGCTTATCCCCGCCGCTCCCTTGCCACGCGAACACCACCAGCTTTTCCTTCTCGAAGTTCACGAGCTTCTTCACCGCGTCGGCCGCGTCCTTCAGGGTCGGCGACTTGGCGAGATCGTCGGCGGAGGCAATGATTTCCGGGTTCTTGATCCCCGGCTGTTTGTCGGGGAACGTCACCTTCAGGTCTTTGGTCGGAACCTCCCTGACGACGTCCTTGTCGGCGGCCGGTCCCGGCGCGGCATCAAGCGCCGCCAGAATCGCACACATCACGCTTCG
>SXHE01000190.1 GCA_005773755.1 Planctomycetia bacterium | reverse complement strand
CTGAACGTTGCCGCTCTCCTCGCCCTTGCGCCACAGCTTGTTGCGGCTGCGGCTGAAGTAGACCGCGCGGCCGGTGCGCACGGTCTCCTCGAACGCCTCGCGGTTCATCCACGCGACCATCAGCACCTCGCCGGTGTCGGCGTCCTGCGCGACCGCCGCGACCAGCCCGCCCGCCTTGTCGAAATCGAGCATTGCGCACCTCTATCTGGGACCGGCCGCGCGCCGCGTCAAGTTACTGAATGACGCCGGCCCTCGGAGCCGTTAGGCTTAATGCCTGTCCTACGAGAAACCCACCCATGCGCCACCTCCTCGCCGCCCTCGCGCTCCTCGCGCTCGCCCCCAGCGCCGTCGCGCAGAAGGCCCCAGAAGCGGGCTACGTGTACCCGCCCACGGGCAAGGCCGGCACGACGGTTAACGTCGTGCTCGGCGTGTACGACGCCACGCCCGACATGCAGTTCTTCACCCACGACCCGCGCGTGAAGCTGGACGCCGTCGGCCCGCCCGGCGCGCTGCTGTTGCCGCCGCCGCCCTACTGGTTCGGGCAGAAGGCGTTCGGCGGCGCGCTGCCCGTCGCGCGCGAGGTGCCGGCCAAGTTCACCATCCCCGCCGGGTTCCCGCCGGGGCCGGTGCGGTGGCAACTCGCCAACGCCAGCGGCATCAGCGGCGCGGGCACGTTCCTCGTCACCGACGGAACGGACGTGATCGAGGACGAGAAGGCGACCGGGCCGCAGAAGCTCGCGGCGCTGCCAGTCGCGGTGTGCGGCCGGCTCGTCAAGATCGAGGAGACCGACCGCTACCTGTTCCGCGCTGCGAAGGCCGGGCCGGTCACCATCGACCTGACCGCGCGCCGGCTCGGGGCGAACGTCCTCGCCGCGGTCGAGGTGCGGGACGCGGCCGGGAAGCTGGTCGCGGACGCGGTGGATTCCGAAGGGCGCGACGCCAGCCTCACCTTCAGCGCGCGGGCGAATGCCGACTATGTGGTCTCGATTCGCGACATCGACTTCCGCGGCCACCGGTCGTACGTGTACCGGCTGTCGATCAGCGCCGGGCCGAAGGTGCTGGCCGCGCTCCCGGCCGCGGGGAAGCGCGGCGAGACGCGCACCGTCGAGTTCGTCGGCCCCGGCGTCGCGACCGGCGCGCCGAAGCTCGAAAGCGTCACGAAGTCGGTCACGTTCACGACCACCGCAGGCGCGGACCGCTTCGAGTACAAGCTGCAAACGCCGCACGGCGACGCCACTTTCACACTGCTCGTGAGCGACCTGCCGGAAGCGGTGGAGAGCGCGAACCGCGCGCTCGCGGTTCCGAGCGCGATCGCGGGCACGTTCGGCGCGAACGAGAGCGAGAAGCTGCTCACACTCGCGGGCAAGAAGGGCGACACGCTCACCATCAGCGCGCAGGCGCAGGCCCTCGGTTCGCCGCTCGACGTGACGCTCGCGCTGCGCGGCCCCGACGGGAAGGAACTGGCCCGCAACGACGATTTGCCCGGCACCACCGACGCCGCGCTGACGTACACGTTCGCCGTCGATGGCACAGTCACGGTCGCGGTGGGCGAGCAGTCCGGCAAGCCGCGCGACCGCGCGTCGGTGTACCGGCTCGTGGTGGAGAAACCCGCGCCCGGCTTCACCCTGCGCACCGTTCAGAAGCTGCCGCTCAAGGCCGGCGCGCCGGCGCAACTGGCGATCACGGCCACGCGTACCGGCGGGCACAAGGAGCCGATCACGCTCCAGATCACCGGCCTACCCGCGGGCGTGACGACCACCGGGCCGCTCGTGATTCCCGCGGGCGCGGCTTCGCTGAACGTGCCGCTCACGCTGGCGAAAGACGCCGCGATCACCACGTCCGCCGTGCGCGTCGTGGGCACTTCGACCGTTGACGGCAAGCCCGCGGAGCGGGTCGCACTCGCCCCCGCCCCCGGCAACCTCGTCGCGGCTTCGCCCGACGAACACCTCACGCCCGCGATCCTCGTCGGCGGCACCATCACGCCGCCGTTCAAGATCACGCCGGTCGAGAAGGACGGGGGCCGGCGCATCCCGCGCGGCGCGGAACACCCCGCCGAACTGATCGTCGAGCGCACGGCCCCGTTCGCCGGCGAGATCGTGCTTCAGATGGCGGCGCAGCAGTCGCGGCACAAGCAGGGCATTCGCGGCAACGATGTCGTCATTCCCGCCAGCGCGGCACGTGCCATCTACCCGGTGTTCATGCCCGAGTGGTTGGAGACCGCCCGCACGTCGCGCATGGCGCTCGTCGCCTACGCCAAGATTCCCGACCCGAAGGGGAACGTGCGGTACGTCCTGGCCGCGATGAATGGCCAGATCACCATGTCCATCGAGGGGGCGCTGCTGAAGGTGTCCGTTGCGGAGGAAGAGCGCGTCGTGAAGGCCGGCGCGCCACTCGCGGTGCCGGTGAAGCTCGCCGTCGTGCCGACGCTGACCGACTCAGTCACGGTCGAGCTGATCGCGCCCGAACCGCTGAAGGGCAAAGTGACCGCGCCCGCGATCAAGGCCGAACCGGACAAGAGCGAACTGGCGCTGACGCTGAACGCGAAGGTCGCGGCCGACGTGGTGGGCACGCACCGCTTCACTGTGCGCGCCAGCACGAAGCGCGACGGCAAGTACCTAGTGCTGTCCGAAGCGGAGTTCGAGGTCGAGTTCAAGTAGGACAGGCTTCCCGCCAGTCCGAGCTACTTGTTCTTCTTCAGCCATTCCTTCCACAGCGGGGCGTCGACTTCGCTCGCGCGGGTGTTGTTGTTCGGCCGGTTCTTCACGCCGGTGATGCGCTCCAACCCCTCGCTCGCCGCTTGCAGGACGCCCCAATCGTCGTCGTCCAGCGCGAGCGCCAGAAGCGGGATGTCGTCCTTCGTGCCGTACCGGGCGATGGTCTCCGCGGCGTACCGGCGCTCGACCCAGCGCTTATGTTTCAGTTCGCCCTTCAGAAACTCGCGGCCGCTGGTGTCGCCGAGCTGCCACAGCGCGCGGGCGGCGTACGCCTTCAACCGCTCCGGCGGGCTGAGGCCGGCGCGCAGGTCTTCGGCCTTCGCGCTCAGGACGCGCTTTAGTTCGGGAATCGCGGCCTTGTCGCCCAGATCACCCAGCACCGGAATGACGGTGTGCCCGAAGAACGCCTTCCCCTCGCCCTTCTCCGCGAGCAGCGCGAGCAGCGCCGGCACCGCCTTCTTCACTTTGCGGTGTCCCAGAATCTCGACGACGGTGTCGCGGCCGTCGGGCCACTCCGGGGCTGTGCCGCCCGGCGGCGGCATCCGCCCTTCGCCCTTCGCGACCCAGCTATCCGGCTTCAACAGCCCGATGAGGATGTCGGCTTCCTTGTCCGCGTCGAACGCCGGCTCGCGCACGAGCAGCCCCCAGCGCAGTTGCGGGGTTTCGTCGCCCGCGAGTGCCTTCAGGTAGCGGTGCTTCGCCGGGTCGAGGGCGTGCGCCCGCGAGTTCGCGAGGACGAAGCCCCACGCCTGCGCGCGGGTGCCGGCGTCCTTGCTGTCGAGGCAGCCGATGGCGAACTCGGCGACCGGGTTGAACTCGAAGTTTTTGTGGAACGGCACGATCTTCCAGCGGTCCGCGACGCCGGCCTTGTCCCACCGGTCCTTGATGGCCTCGGCCGCTTGCGCCGCGGGCATCGCCTTGAGCGCCAGCGCGCTGTAGCCGGCGGCGTCGTCGGCCTTCGCGGTGATCGCGTCGAGTAACTTCGGCACCGCCGGCTTGCCCATCGCGGTCAGCGCGGCAATGGCGCGGCGCGACTGCTCCAACCGCTCGCCGCGCGCTTCGGGGTGCCGCAACACCTCGATCAGCGCCGCGACCGCCTTCTGAATGTCGTCGTCCTCGTCTGCGATCGGCGCGGGCGCGGCCATCGCGAGAACCAGACACACGCTGCTGAGCATCGGCAACCCTCCAAACACGGCTTCGAGCACGCCCCGAAGGGCGGTCTGCGTATTGCAGCGCCCCATCCACCCTCTGGGGAACCAGCGGAACCAGTGGAACCAGCACTTTTACGACGAGGCGACCGGTTGGCGCGTTTGCCCCCTGTTCTTCGCTCCGGCTATCGGTGAGGGGCGTTAGGCGAACGGGGCTGTACGGAAGCCAGCGCGAAGGGTTTTGGTTCTTCACCCCGAAGGGGTGGGACAACGTAGCCCAGGGCAACGCCCTCGGTGCGCGGTCGTGTTGTCTTGCACCCTGAAGGGGTGCGACTGGTGGTGCGTATCGCGGGCCTTCAGCCCGTCCATAAACCGGCCCGCAACCCAGGGCGTTGCCCTGGGCTACGTTGTCCCACCCCTTCGGGGTGAAGATCGGCGCGACGCCGCCGTCGCTTTCGACACAGCGCCGCAAGGGGAGAGGGCGAAGGCACGAGGCGCGGCACCGGAACCGGGACTAATCCTTCTTCGGTTCCTTCTTCTTCTCGACTACGCGCTCGAACTCTTCCACGATGCCCTCCGGGTCTTCGAGGGTCAGCTTGGTCTCGGTCAGCAGCTTGATCTTCGAGGTCTCACCGCGGTCGGCCCCGCCCTCGGTCACGGTCCACTCGATCGTGTCCTTGCCCACCTTGTACTTGCCCGGCGACACGCTGCTGCCGTCCTCGCTCTTGCGGGTGAAAGACAGCACGCCCTTCGGCTGGTAGTCGATGGTGAAATCGAACCCTTCGGGCAGGCCGACGCCGGACTTGACCAGCTTCCACTTGCCGATCAGCTTCTCCTCGGTGGTCTTCTCCTTCGGTTTCTCCTTCGGCACCGGGGCCGCGGCCAAGTTGCTCGCCGCCAGCACACCGAACACGGCCATCAGGGTCAGCACGCGCATCGCATCTCTCCGGTTGGGAATCTTGGGCAGAGCAACCACGAATGTACCCGAACCCGCGGCGTTGGGCAAACACTGGGCCGCGCCCCAACTGTCGGGTTCGCGCGCGGGCGATTAGAATGCGCGCATGGAAGCCACCCCCGAACCGGTCGGGCCGAACGCGGTTCGCGCCGAACTCGATGACGCCAACGATCTGATCCTGTACTGCCGGGGTGAGGCGTTCGCGCGGCTGCGCGACCTGCTGGCGGCCGAGGCGGAGAACCCGGACGCGCTGCCCGCGGACCCGGACGTGATTCAGTCGGTGCTGCTCGCCCGCGACGAACCGGTTCCCGATACGCCGCCCGCGGACCCGGCTTATGCGGAGCGGACCTGGCTCGATTTGCCGGCGCTGTTCGGATGCTTGGCGGGGATGGTTGCGGTGTTCGCCGTGTTCTGTATCGGGGTCGTCACGGTGGCCCGCTGGTGCTTCGGGTAGCGCGCCGGCTTTGAGCTTCGCGCGCCGCCGGGTAGAATGCCCGGATGAAACCCACCACCGCGCCCCCGCCCGCCACGGACGAACCCACACTCACCTTCTGGGGCGCGGCCGGCGGCGTCACCGGTTCGATGCACCTGATCGAGGCCGGCAACCACAAAGTGCTGCTCGACTGCGGACTGCACCAGGGCCGGCGCGAGGACGCCCGGCAGCGCAACGGGCACTTCCCGTTTCACCCCACACAGATCGACGCGGTCGTCGTCAGCCACGCCCACATCGACCACTGCGGGAACCTGCCCACGCTCATCCGCCAGGGGTTCGACGGCCCGATCTACTGCACCCCCCCCACGCGCGACCTGCTGCGCGTGATGCTCGCGGACAGTGCGAAGATTCAGGAAGAGGACGCGGCGCACATCAACATCGCCCGCAACTACGCCGAACCGTGGGTGCAACCGCTGTACACGGTTCACGACGTGGAGAAGGTGTTCGCGCGGCTGGTCGCCGTGCCCTACGGGCGCGACGCGGACGCGACCAAGTCCGTCCGGTTCCGGTTCATCGAGGCCGGGCACGTCCTCGGCTCCGCGATGGTTCACATCACCATCGCGGCGCACGACCGCGACCGCACCCTGACGTTCAGTGGCGACATGGGCCGGCGCGGGCTGCCCATCCTGAAGCCGACGGGTACGATCCCGCCCGCAGACCTGCTGGTGTGCGAGAGCACCTACGGCAACCGCACGCACCGCTCGTTCGCCGAGACCGTCGAGAAGCTGTACGCGGCGATTCGCGACACCGCCGCGCGCGGCGGCAAGGCGCTGATCCCGGCGTTCAGCCTGGGCCGCACGCAGCTCATCATTCATGTGCTGCAGCAGGGACTGCGCGAGAAGAAGATTCCCGCGATCCCGATCTACGTCGACAGCCCGCTGGCGTCGGAGGTGGCGGAGGTGTACCGCGGGCACCCGAACAGCCTGTCGGACGAGATCGCGCAGGCGCTGCGCGAGGGTCACGGGCTGCTCGGCGGCGACGGCGTTCACTATGTGCGCGACTTCGAGGAGAGCACGCGACTGGCGTCGCGGCACGGGCCGAGCGTCATCATCGCCTCCAGCGGCAGGTGCGACGCCGGG
>SXHE01000189.1 GCA_005773755.1 Planctomycetia bacterium | reverse complement strand
CGGCGACGACGAGCTGCGCCTCGTCCACATCATGCACAAGATTCTGGCGGACATGAACCCGGTGGAGGCGATGGAACTGCTGCTCAAGCAACTGAGCAAGCACAAAACCAACGCCGAGTTCCTCAACAGCGTCACGCTGACGTAGCCCCCTCGGCGCTGCTCGCGAAAGCCGCGGGCAGCGCCTTCACGATGCGGACGTCGGAACCGGGATACCGCCGTTCGCGCGCAGTGTGGTAAACTATCTTCACAACCACACATGGAGCGCGTGAATGGCCCGCCGACGTAACGCTCCGCCACCCGTCACGACGACGCGCAGCGGGCGGAAGCTGATTGCCTTCGGTTGGTATGGCGGGAAGTATTCCCACCTGGACTGGCTCCTTCCTCTGTTGCCCGCGTGTCACCACTACTGCGAACCGTTCTCCGGTTCCGGTGCCGTGCTTCTCAACCGGCTGCCGTCGCCGGTCGAGACGTACAACGACCTCGACGGCGAAGTGGCGAACTTCTTTCGCGCACTCCGAGACCACAAGGACGAACTGGTCGAAAAGATCGGTCTCACGCCGTTCTCGCGCGAAGAGTTCGGAATCGCGTGTGAAGTCGATACCGCGTTGCCGGTCGTTGAGCGCGCCCGGCGGTTCTATGTGCGCGCCCGACAAGTGCGCACCGGTCTCGCACAAACCGCGAGTTTGGGCCGTTGGGCCAACTGCAAGGACACAAACGATCAGGGATGAGCGGCGTCGTTAGCCGGTGGCTCGGTGCGGTCAAAATGCTCCCCGACATTGCCGACCGGCTGCTGCGCGTGCAGATCGAGAACCGGCCCGCGGTGGACGTGATCCGCCTATACGACGCACCGACGACCCTCTTCTACTGCGATCCGCCGTACATCCACGAAACCCGCGGGGATGACAAAGCTTACGGCTATGAGATGTCGAACGAAGCCCACCGCGAACTGGCTCGCGCCCTGAACGCGGTCAAGGGCATGGTCGCGATCTCGAACTACGATTGTCCGCTCATGGCGGAACTCTACCCCAAGAAGCACTGGCACAAGCACGTTTCGGAAGCACGAACGATCCACTCGACAAAAGACACGCGCGTCGAGGTGTTGTGGACGAACTTCAATCCCAAGTCCGTGGCCGTCCACTGGCACAAGCGCCAGCCGGTATCACAAGGGTTGTTCGATGACGCCGACTGAAATCTTGGACGCTGCCCTCGCGCGAGCCGTGGCCGATCTGGACAAACGAGAAGTCGTCAAGACAGAGAATCGCGAACGGGTCGCGCGAGTAGCGCGGGACACGCGCAACCGCGCGTGCGTTCGGCTCGTCCTCGCCTGCATGTTGGCGAAGGTACACAAACCGACCGTCGATCCGCGTCGTCCGTACACGGAGATCGAAGGGGTCGGCACCTTTTCGGGTCGTTCCTACGACGAAGGCTACATCTCAGCGGCGATACAATCGCACCGCTAGCCCGTGAACTCGACAACGGCGTTTCTGACGCCCGCACTTCGCAACATCGACTACGCACTCACGCCGGATCGCGCGGTCATCGGACGGCCGCCGGAACTGTACGCCGACGCGCTGCACTTGCTGGAAGAGGTTGCGAAGAAGCGCGAAACCGCCGCTGCGGTACTCGCCGACGTTCTGCGGGAATTGCTGTCGCTCAGGAACGAACGCGGATGCACATCTCGCCGCGTTGCAAGCATCTCTCAAACAACCCGGTGTGGCTGTACCCCTCTCATCCGAAGGGATCGTAACGCTCCTTCAACAGCACTTGGCGTCCCCACATTCGAGCCGCTTGCCGGTGCTGATCGTGACCGCCGCCTACCAAGCGGCAAGTTCTCTGCTGGGCGAGCACGCGAAGGTGCTTTCGAGCCACAATGCCGCGGACGAACAAACTGGTGCGGCTGGCGATGTCGAAATCTGTCTGACTTCGGACGACAAAGTCCGCACGGTGTACGAGATGAAACAGAAGCCGGTAACGATCTGGGACATCAACCGTGGCATCGAGAAGCTGACGAATCTTCCAGCGGTGAACAACTACATCTTCATCACTACCGACCTCATCGATCCCGCGGTGCAGGAATACGCCGTCGGCGTGTACCAGCGCACCGGCGGCATCGAGTTCGCCATCCTCGATTGCATCGGCTTTGTGAGGCACTACCTCCACCTGTTTCACCGTCATCGCACTGCGTTCCTTGATGCTTACCAAGCCCTCGTCTTGAGCGAACCGGACAGCGCCGTAAGTTTCGCACTGAAGCAAGCGTTTCTCGCACTTCGCCAAGCCGCGACCCCTGTCACCGAATGAACACTGCTTACGGGAAAGTGTCGCGATAACGCCCGTAGCGAACGCCGCCCCGCGCGGGAATAATGGGGGTGCCCTCTCCCGCAGGTGCCCGCCATGCCCACCGACCGCGCCGCCGATTGTCCGCCGTGTCCGCCGGACCACACCGGCGACCTGATCGACGTGATCCAGCGGCTGTCGCAGGCCCGCGACGTTGCCACCGTGCAGGACATCGTGCGCACCGCCGCGCGCCGGCTCAGCGACGCCGACGGCGCGACCTTCGTGCTGTGCGACGGCGACAAGTGCCACTATGTGGACGAGGACGCCATCGGCCCGCTGTGGAAGGGGCAGAAGTTCCCCATGTCCGCGTGCGTCAGCGGATGGGCCATGCTGAACCGCAAGACGGCCGTCATCGAAGACGTGTTCGCCGACCCGCGCGTGCCGCACCAGGCCTACCGCGCCACGTTCGTCAAGAGCACGGTCGTCGTGCCGGTGGGGGCCGGCCCCGAACCGGTCGGCGCGATCGGCACCTACTGGGCCGAACGGCGGACGCCCACCGGCGACGAGGTGCGGCTGCTCGAAGCGCTCGCCGGCACCGCCGCGGTCGCGCTCGAAAACGTGCGGCTCATCACCGGGCTGGAAGACGTCATCAAGCAGCGCACGGCGGAACTGGAAGAGGCCAACAAGCAGCTCGTGGCCGCGAACGGCGAGCTGATGGCGGCGCACAGGCGCGCGGACCGGGTGTTCGCCGCGTACGCCAAGGCGCTGCCCGGCACCGTGCTCGACGGTAAGTACCGGCTCGACGAGGAGCTGGGCAGCGGCGGGTTCGGGATCGTGTTCCGCGGCCGGCACCTGACGCTCGATGTGCCCATCGCGGTGAAGGTGTTCCGCCCGGTTTCGGGCAACGACTCGGCCCTCGAACTCCAGCGGTTCCTGCGCGAGGGCGCGACGGCCGCGCGGCTCAGCCACCCGAACGCGGTGCGCGTGCTCGATAGCGGTGTGTCGTCCGGTGGCATCGCGTTCCTGGCGATGGAACTGCTGCACGGGCGCTCGCTGGCGCGCGAACTGGGCCTGGTCGGGGCGCTCTCGATGCGCCGGGCCGCGCGGGTCGGCGCGACCGTGGCCGATGTGCTGGCCGCGGCGCACAAGCAGGGCATCGTCCACCGCGACATCAAGCCGGACAACGTGTTCCTGCACCACGACGAGGACGGGCAGGAGGTGGTGAAGGTGGTGGACTTCGGGATCGCCAAATTCTTCGCCGGGCCACAGAGCGCGGGCGAGCAACTCACGCGCACCGGCGAGTACCTGGGCACGCCGCGGTTCGTCGCCCCGGAGCGGCTGCGCGGCGGCACCGACGACGACGGGCGCTCGGACGTGTACAGCCTGGGCGCGGTGCTGTACGAAGCGCTGTGCGCGGCGTCACCGTGGACGCGGGAGCAGGAGCGCCAGATCGCCGCCGGGCTGCCGATGGGCGCAAGCCTGCTGCCGATGGGCCGGTTCCGCCGCGCGGTGCCGGCGGAGCTGGAGGCGGCGGTCGTTCGCGCGCTGGCGCTGGACCCGGCCGACCGCCCCACCGCGGAGGCACTGGCCTACGAACTGGCGGCGCTGGTGCCGACGCTGGACGACACCCCTCCGCGAGCGCCCGCCGAACCGACGCGCGACGCGGACGAAACCGCGCTGATGCCCGCCGCGCGTTGGCCGGGGTAGGAAGAGTGTGAGTGCGAGTTGCACGGTTGGCGAGCGGCGCGGCGTCAGCCCGCCGGTAGCTGCCCCGCTCGTCTTTGGCTTTCCCACCTCTTCCGGTATTCTGTCTTCACACCCGCACCCACACTCAAACTCACACCCCCCTTATGCTGTACGAAGGCGACTTCTCCTCACCGGCCGGGCGGTTCGTGCTGGTCGCGGCACGGTTCAACGGATTCATCGTCGATCAGCTCGTGGCCGGGGCGACCGACGCGCTGACGCGCCACGGCGTCGGCGACGACCGCATCGACCTCGTTCGCGTGCCCGGTTCCTACGAGATTCCGCTCGTCGCGCAAAAGCTCGGTAAGAGCAACAAGTATGCGGCGGTGATCTGTCTGGGGTGCGTGATCCGCGGCGACACCGACCACTACGACCACGTCGCGGGCGCGGCCACCAGCGGCATCGCGCAGGCCGCGCTCAACAGCGGCGTGCCGGTGATCTTCGGTGTGCTGACGTGCGACACGCTAGAACAGGCCATTCACCGCGCCGGCGCGAAGGCCGGCAACAAGGGCTTCGAGGCCGCCGTGTGCGCGATCGAGATGGTGAACCTGATGAAGAAGTTGGCGTAATGCCTGCGACTACGCCGCGTCCTTCTCGGTGAACAGCGTGGTGCCGTGGAGCTTGAACGCGACGCGGCGGCCGTCGGGCATCAGGTCGGCTTCGGAGAACGCCAAGCGCACCGGCCCCGCGCCGGGCACTTCGACGCACACGTCGGTCGGCTTATCGGCTTCCAACGGCACCTGCGCAACTTCCTCTTCCCCGCGATAGACGCGGAGCACACCGTCGCACGCCGGCACGCCGGACAAACGGAGCGGGCCGCGGGCGTGTGGTAACGCCAGTTCCGGGCCGAGCCACAGGTCGGGGCCGAGCGGGACGCGCGGCGCATCGGTCGGTCGCGCGCGGAACCATCGCTTCGGGTTCAACATGCTGATGCGCCGACGCACCGCGGGCTTCAGCGCGACCGCGGCGACGGCCAGCACCGCGCCGGCCGACCGCCACAGCGGGCGCTTCTTCTGGAAGCGGTGGTAGTACCACGCCCGCGCCGCGTTCACCACGACGCCCTCGTACCGGCGCAGCCACGGCCGGTTCACGAACAGCGAGCCGTACACCCAACTGCCGACATAAGTGCCGCTCACGTACCCCGCGTGCCGCATACTCACGTCGAACAACTCGCGGTAGAACCGCGCCGGGAACGTGGACACCGCGCCCGCGCCACTCGTCTTGGTCTGCTTGTGAATCCGCGTGTGCGCGAGCACTTCGGGGATGTGTTCGAGCGCACCGCCGACCCGCGCGGCGCGGAGCCAGTAGTCGTAGTCCATCACCAGTTGCAGTTTCTCGTCGAACGGCCCGACGCGGTTGGCGAGCCGCTCGCGCCAGAACGCCGCCGGCTGGCTGATGCAGCACTGCTCGACCAGCGCTTCGAACGAGTACGGCCCGGTGGGGTACATCGCGAGGTACTGATCGTCGGCGTCGATGAGCGCGTCGCGGCCGTACACGAGGTCGCAGCCGGGGTTCTCGGTGAAGTGCCGCACGACGCGACTCAGCGCGCCGGGGTGCAGCACGTCGTCCGAGTTCAGGTAGGTGCGGATCGCGCCCGTCGCCTGGGCCATGCCCTTGTTGATCGCGTGCGTCTGGCCCCGGTCCTTCTCGCTCACCCACTGCACGCGCGGGCCGTAGCTCTTGAGCACGTTCACCGTGTCGTCGGTCGAGCCGCCGTCGATCACGCGGAAGTCGATGTGCGGGTAGTCCTGGGTCAGCACGCTGTCGATCGTGCGGCGGATGAACGCGCCCTGGTTGAACGACGGCGTGACCACGGACACGACCGGCGGCGTGGTCACGCGCACGCTGATCTCGCCGCGCGCGGCACGTGCTTCGACTCGCACGAAGGCATCGGAGAGAGCGTCGGCCGCTTGCTCCCACGAGAACGCCGTCAACCGTCGGGTGCCGTTCGCGCGCAGGGCGGCGCGGAGCGCCTCGTCGGTCGCCACACGCGCGAGCGCCGCGGCCATCGATTCGGCGGAAGTTGGGTCGCAGGTCACGGCCGCGTCGCCGGCCACTTCGGGCATCGCGGTGCGATCGCCGCACACCACCGGTGTGCCGGTCGCGAACGCTTCCAGCAGCGGAATGCCGAAACCCTCGTACAATGACAGGTGCGCGAGCGCCACCGCGCGGCGCTGAAGCTCGGCCAGCACCCGCGGGCGCACGTAGCCCATGTGCTTCACGGGCAGGTCGCGATACTCGCGCGCGAGCGCGTCCCAACCGGCCGGGTGGCCGGTGAAAACGAACTCGTGGTTGGGGTGCTTCTGGAGGAACAGCCGGAACGCTTCGAGCACGCGGCGGTGGTTCTTGTGCGGCCAGATGTTGGCGCTGTACAGGAAGAACGGCTTAGCCGGCAGCGCGGCCCGTTCGTCAGCGGTCAGGTCGCCGACCGGCACCGCGCCGAGGCCTTCGGGCACGCCGGGCGGCATCAGGAACACGTCGCCGATGCTCGTCCACGGGTCGGCCTGTAGCTCGCGCCGCGAGAACTCGGTGAGCGTGGCGATGGCCCCGCCGCGGGTCTGGTAGGCGTTGAACGCGGCCCGGCGCAGGCGCACCGTTTCGGGGTGGAAGAACTCCGGGTGCGCCTCGTGCTGGCAGTCGGGCACGCACACGATCTGCCGGTTCAGCGGGAACCGCTCCAGCACGCCGAACGGGTAGTAGCGGAACAGCAGGTCGTAGTCGCCCTCGTACGTCACGCGGTCCTGAAGCTCGTCGTAGTAGCGTTCGGTGGAAAGCGTGTGCCGGGTGACGTTGGGCCGCGGGTGCGGGAACAGGTGGTAGTTGTAGACGGTGTTGAAAAGGACGTACTGGTTCGTGGTGTCGCGCGCGAATAGGGCGGTGAGGGTACCGTGCAGCCACTGCGTTAGCCCGCCGGTTTCGCCGTAGACGATCCAGCGGAGGTCGATGCCGATCTTCATGCCGCGGAAAGTAGCGTGCCGGCGTGTGCGCGGTCAAGCCGAAGCCCGAACGCGAGTCGCACTCCGCCTGCGCCGGACGATCCAGAGGCCCACACCGGTGATCGCCACCGTCGTGAAGATGGCCGGGAGCCACGACGAGAATCCGTCGGAGCGCTGTTCGACCGAGACGAGCGACAGGGTCAGTTGCCCTTCGGATATGCTGATGCGGTAGTGTCGTGCCTCGTAATCGTAGGGCCAGAGACCGGGCACGGAACCGCGGCTCGGGCATTGCACTGCGTTGGAAGACAGCACTCTTGGAGCGAGCGCCTCCCAATCCACTGGTACGGCCGGTTCGGGGTGCTGGCGCGGCACCGCGACCAGTTTCCAGATCACCCATTGCCGGCCGACCGTCAAGTGGCATCCCTCGGCGGTTATGGGTGCCCGCGCGGGATCGTCCTTCGTTGGCGGACCACCCATGAAGAACTGGTAATCCGGGTAGTCATCGAGGTTGTCGATCACGATCCGCAATTCGAGATACTTGAACCCCGGCATACCCATGTCGGCCCGCGCCGCGCTCGGAGACAGGAGGGCAACCAGAAGTGTCGCCCAGCGCGCCGTCTTCATGGGGAACCTCATGGCTTTGATGAAAAGCTGTCGGTGCGGTGAAGGCCCCTCACCCGCCGGCCCAAAGCGAGTCACTTGGACGCGGACAGGAACACCGCCGGGCTGACGCCGAAGTGCCGGGCCAGCGCCACGATGTGTTCCTTTGCCAGAGCCCGCGTGCCGTTGAGGAGCGCGGACAGCGTCGGCTGTGCGATACCGACGCGCTCAGCGAGTTGCGTCTGCGTCAGCCCGCTGGCATCGAACAGCACGCGGAGCAGGTCCGCTTCGGTGGCCGGGGCCATCGGGAACCGCGCCTTCTCGTACCGCTCGATCACGTCCGCGAGCAGGTCGAGGTACTCTTCGCCGCCCTCGTCCAGTTCGCGCCCCATCAGGTCTTTCGCGACGGCAAGCGCGGCGTCCAGTTCGGCGTCGGACGTGAGATTACGCAACGGGAACGCCTTCACCAGCTTGAGATAGCTGGTGGATGCGGGCCGGATGCGGGTCGTGGTCGGCATCGGTTCTCCACCGTTCGTTCGGGCGTCTACTTCTTCTTGCGGGGTTTGGCCTTCGTCGGTCGCGGGCCGCCCTTCGGCTTCGGCTTCTTGTGACACCCGCAGTCGTCGGGCCACTTGTTGTCGTCGTACTCGGCGTGCGTCAGCACCGCGAGAACGTACACGAGGCCGCGCCCTTTGGCGTTGGCACACCGCACGCGCCCGATGAGGCGGATGCGGTTATTGCCCACTTCGAAGACGACACAATCGCCGACCACGTCCGCAGAGCCGAACGTTTGGCGCAACGCCCCGACGTTGCGCCAGGTCGCGCCTTCGGTGTGGTCGTACCACGCGCGAAGTAACTGTTCCGACCGAGCCGGCGCGACGGCCCTTCCCCAAAACTCCCGGAGCGGTCTCAGCGAGATCACGCGCACCGCACACTCCGACAGGGGCCGTTGTCAGCGCCCGTCCATTATTACATCTTG
>SXHE01000013.1 GCA_005773755.1 Planctomycetia bacterium | reverse complement strand
GGGCGCGGGTCGTGTCCTGTTCGTCCTTCGTGGCGCGGTAGCTGGGGCACATCGCGCCGCCCTGCGTCTTGCGGCACACGCCCGCGCCGTTACACAGTTCGATACTGCGGAAGAACCCGCCCTGCTTGGAGAAGTCGAGTACGGTCGGCGGGTCCGTGTCCGGCATCCGGCCGGGCGGCACGCGCATGTTCGCTTCCATCGCGGGCGCGTCCACGATCTTGCCGGGGTTGAGCACGTTGCCCGGATCGAACCCGCGCTTCACCTGCCGGAACGCCTCGTACACGACCGGGCCGAACATTTTCTTGTTCCACTCGCTCCGCACCAGCCCGTCGCCGTGTTCCCCGCTCAGGCTGCCGTTGAACTCCAGCACGAGGTCGGTCACGTCCTCCATGATCGCGCGCATGGTCGCGACGCCGGCGCTCTCGTGGATGTTCAGGACGGGGCGGATGTGCAGGCAGCCGACGCTCGCGTGGCCGTAGAACGCGCCGTCGGTGCCGTGGCGGTGGAAGATTTCGCGGAACCGCGCCGCGAACTCCGGCAGGCGCTCCGGCGCGACCGCCGCGTCCTCGCAGAACGTGACCGGCTTGGCGTCGCCGGGCATCCCGTACAGCAGCGGCACGGCGGAACTGCGCAGGCTCCACAGCGGGTCGCGCGTGGCCGCGTCGAGCGCCGGCACGCTGGCCGTCAGGCCGGCGACGCCCGTTAAGCGGCGCTCCAGTTCGTGAACGCGATACGACACGTCGGCCGCGTCGTCGGAACTGAACTCGACCATCAGGAGCGCTTCGGGTCGTCCGCGCACCGCGGCCATCGTGTCTTTTAGCGACCGCTGGTTGCGGGCGAGGTCGATGAGCATCCGGTCCATGAGTTCGACCGCGGACGGTCCGAGTTCGAGGCACGCTTGGAGCGCGTCGAGCGCGTGGCCGAGCGACGCGAACTGCGGCACGAGCAATCCGCGGTGTTTCGGCCGCGCCACCAGCGCGAGTTCCGCCTCCGCGATGACCGCGAGCGTGCCTTCACTGCCGATCAGCAGCGGAACCAACGAACGCGCGCCGACGAGAGCCGGCAGGTTGTACCCACTCACCTTGCGGATGATCTTGGGGAAGCGGGCGTCGATCTCGGCGGCGTGGGCGCGCACGACACCGTCGGCGGCGCGATACGCTTCGCCCTCGCGCGTGCGCAGTTCCAGTTTGCGCTCGTACTCGGTCGCGTTCAGCGGGCCGAACTCGGTGCGGGTGCCGTCCGAAAGCACCGCGGTCAGCGCGCGGACGTGGTCGACCGTTTGCCGGTACACTACGGATCGCGCGCCGGCGGAGTTGTTTCCCATCATGCCGCCGAGCGTGGCCCGGCTCGCGGTGGCGACGTCCGGGCCGAACATCAGGCCGTGGCGCGCGACTTCGCGGTTCAGGTGGTCGAGCACCACGCCCGGCTGCACACGAACGCGCCGGTTCGTCACGTCCACTTCGCCGACCGCGTTCAGGTACTTCGAACAATCGATGACGATGCCGGGGCCGATGCTCTGTCCGGACAGGCTCGTTCCGCCGCCGCGCGCGGTGATGGGCACGTTCAGGTCCGCGGCGATCTGCACCGTGACCGTCAGGTCGTCAACGGTCCTGGGGAGCACGACACCGAGCGGCTGAACCTGGTAGTGGCTGGCGTCGGTGGAGTAGAGGCGGCGCGAGGTGTCGTCGAACCGCACCTCGCCGCTGACGTGCTGGCGAAGGTAGCGGACGAGCGAGTCGCGGCGCGCGGTCGCGAAGTCCATGAGGTTCGGTATACGAGTCTGGGCATCTCGTCCCTTCGGGACGAACGCTAAACGATGGCTCTGGCTCCTGCCCCTGCTCGCGTGCCTACCCATCTTTCCCAATCGCGTCTCTCGATACAGGCCGATTTCCCGTCGCATTCGCTTCAATTCGCAATCCGCCTCAAGCCGCACGCCAGGTTGTGCCGATTGTTCCGTCTAGCGGGACGGTATGCGTTGTCCGGGTCGGGGGCGGTGTATCGGGGGATGCCCGCCCACAACGACCTGGTGCCCGACTAATGGGTCTGGGGGATGCTCGGCCGGCGCGGAGGATTTCCGCCACGGCTGGCAGAGCAGGAGCGTGCCATGCGAAAGGGACTTCTCGGATCAGTCGCGGCCCTGGTGGCCGGTGCCGGTGCCGCCTGGGGACAGCCCGGTGCTGTGCCGGGCGGCCCGGGTGGCCCGCCGACGGGGGCACCCCCCGGGGCGGCGGCACCTTTGGCCCCGCCTCCGCCGCTGGGCGGTGCGCCGACGTTCGGCGGTATTCCGTCGCGGGCGATTCCCGGTAACGCCGGGTTCGCACCGGCCCCGCTCATCATGCCGCCGGGCAACTTTGGCCCGGCGTATGATCCGCTGGGGATCGGGCCGCCCGGTGGGTTCGGCCCGCCGCCCGGCCCGATGTACCCGATGCCCGGCCCGGTCGGGGCGGACCAGTTCCAGCCGGCCCCGCCGATGCCGAACGTGCTCGGCCCCGGTGGCGAGGGCGGCCAGGGACGACCCGGCCTCGGCTCGCGCCTGATGAACCGCGACCTCGGCTACGGGGCCGCCCCGCGCTGGTGGGTCGACGGCGAGTACCTGTTGTGGTTCACCCGCGGGCAGAACGTCCGGTATCCGCTGTTGACCACCAGCGCGCCGTCCGACGCGGGCGTGCTCGGCGCGGCCAGCACCGCGGTGATCGCCGGGGACCGCGGTCAACTGGGCTACAACGCGATCAACGGCGTGCGGGCCTCGATGGGCTTCTTCGGCGACGAGGACCGCCGGTTCGGGTTCCAGATGACCGGCTTCATTCTGGAGCGGGCCGCGAACATCCAACAGTTCGGTAGCCTGGGCTTCAGGTCGGGCATTCCGGTGCTGGCCCGGCCGTTCATGGACTTCAACGGGCGGCAGAGCACCGTCGTGCTGTCCGGCCCGGACTTCGGCGCGGCCCGCGTCGAGGTCGGGGCGAACACGCAGATGTGGAGCGTCGAACCGGTGGGCGTGTGGAACCTGTACCGGAGCGAACCGGGCGAGCGCCGCGTGTGGTCGCTCGATTTCATCGCCGGTTACAAGCACCTGTACCTCAAGGAAGAACTGTTCATCAGCAGCCGCAGCCAGCTCGACAACTTGGCCGCACTGCCGCAGTTCACGACCGGGCCGTTCGGGGTCATCGTGCCGCTGCCCGCACTCATCGGCCCCGCGCAAACCGCGTTCGGCGGGGTGAACGTGGGCGGCCCGGCGGTGATCGAGGTGCGCGACCGGTTCACCGCGGTCAACAAGTTCAACGGCTTCGTGTTCGGACTGAAGGGCGAGGCCCGGTACGGCATGGTGACCACGAGCGGGTTCGCGAAGGTCGCGGTGGGTAACATGCACGAGCGCGTGGTGATTAACGGGGGCGGCGCGTTCTTCGACCCGACCGGCCGGTCGGGGACCACGCTCGGCACGCTCGGCGGGTTCGCCAGCGGGGTCGGCGGCGGGAACGGGGCCACCTACGGCGGGGTGCTCGCCAACGCCAGCAACCTGGGCACGTTCATCCACGACCGGTTCACCTACGTCCCCGAAGTCGGCAGCACCATCGGCATCGCCCTCACCCGCGGGATGACCGGCTACATCGGGGTGAACGTCCTGTTCCTTCCTCACGTGGTCCGGCCGGGCGATCTGGTGAGTCCGGTGGTCAGCAGTGCCGCGATCCCGTTCAGTGTGAACTACGGGGCCGCTGGGGCCGCTCGCGCACCGGGGTTCCAGTTCGTCGAACGCGAGCACTGGGTCGGGGGCCTCACCGCCGGCTTCATGCTCCGCTACTAAGCAGAGGGCAGAGG
>SXHE01000188.1 GCA_005773755.1 Planctomycetia bacterium | reverse complement strand
GGCCCGCTGAGTACGCAGAGCCGACGCAGATGAAATCCGGATCAGGCAGAAGGCCGTGTGTTGAAACCCAGACTTTGGTCTTATCTGGATTTCATCTGCGGCTGCTCTGCGTACTCAGCGGGCCAATCTTGTCAGTGATTAAACATGAACTCGGTGCTGTTCATCAGCGCCCAGGCCAGGTCTTCGGCGGCGGCGCGGCGGTTGTTCGGGTACTTCTTCAGGTGCTTCGTCCCGATCTCCAGTTCCTTCGCGCTCGGCGGGCGCGCGTAGAAGGTCAAGTACAGTTCTTCGACCAGCTTCGCGTCGTCCTTGAAGGCGGTCACGAACTTCGCGACCGTGCCGCTCTCGTGCGTCAGTTTCGCCTGAATCTCGGTCGAGTTCAACAGGTTGAGCACCTGACTCACGCTCGGTTCGCGGGTGCGCTCGCATTCGCAAGCGGTCGCGCGGTTGGGGCGGCCGAACAGCTTCAAGAAGTCCGATCGCGCCTTGCTGTCCCACAGTTGCACGGCGCGGGTCACGCCCGGTGAGCCGGCGAATTTCTCCGGCACGCCCAGCGCCTGCGAGATCATGTCGCACAGCACCTCGGCATCGGGCCGCTTGAAGTAGGCGCGCGAGAAGTTCCGCTCGTCCTTCTCGTTGGTCGCGTTCGGTGTGGCGCTGGTCTGGTACACGCGCGAGCTGGTGATGAGCGCGATCAGTTTGCGCACGTCGTACTTGTTCTCGACGAGGTACTTCGCCAGCGCGTCGAGCAGTTCGGGGTTCGACGGCGGGTTGGTCGCGCGCACGTCGTCCACCGGTTCGACCAGCCCGCGGCCCATCGTCCACGCCCAGACGCGGTTGGCGAGGTTGCGCGCGAAGAAGGCGTTGTCCGGCTTCGTCATCCAGTCCGCGAGCGGCAATCGGCGATCACCGGTCGGGTCGGTGGCGGGCATGTCGGTGCCCAGCGCGTGCGCGTACACCGGCTTCCTGGTCCGCGGGTGCGAGACCGTGCCGCCGCTGAAGAATGCCAACATCCCGTAGTAGTCCGACTGCTTCCAGCGGTCGAACGGGTGGTGGTGGCACTCCGCGCAGGTGATGCGGACGCCGAGGAACACCTGCGAGACGGTGCTGGCGATCTCGCCGGGCTTCGTGACGACCTTGAAGAAGTTCACCGGCCCGACTTCGCTCGCCGGGCCTTCCGCGGTGACCAACTCGCGAGCGAACTGGTCGAACGGCTTGTTCGTGCGGATCGAGTCGCGGATCCACTTGTAGTAGAGGTGCGCTTGTTTGTGGCCGAGCGGCTGGCGGTCCACGCGCAGCAGGTCGGCCCAGCGGATCGCCCACAGGTCCGCGAACTCCGGGCGCTCAAGCAGCGATTCGACCAGCTTCGCCCGCTTGTCCCGCGCGCTACTCTTGAGGAACGCCCGCGCCTCGTCCGGCGTTGGTAGCGTGCCGGTCAGGTCGAGGTACGCGCGGCGGAGGAAGTCCTCGTCGCCGCACACGGCCGACGGCGCGACGTTCAGCTTCGCGAGCTTCGCGTCAACGAGCTTGTCGATCAGGTTGAACTGCGGAAGGGCGTTCGTGGCGACTGCGCCGGGGCGCGGCACCATGAGGCGGAACATGCTCACCTCGCCCAGGTACGCGGCCATCACCGCGGCCTCGCCGGGCACGTCGCGCGTTGTGACCAAGCCCGCGGCGGTCACGCTCGCGACGGCTTCCGTGTTGCTCTGGAACCGGGCGTGGCGGGTCACGTCCTTCTCGACGCCGTTGCTGTACTTGGCGAACACCTTCAGTTGCTGGTCGGCCTTCGGGGTCATCACCCGCTCGACCGGCTCGACGCGCAGCGAGACGACGCGCGGCGCATCCGGCGAACCGACCGGCATCCCGGCGGCGATCCAGTCGCGCAGCAGCCGGTAGTCGTCGCCGTCGAGGGGGATGCGCGTGCCGCCGCCGTGCGCGGTGCGACCGGTGCCCTTGCGCAGGAACAGGCTCTCTTCCGGCTTGGCCGCGAACGTGCGCCGCCCGCGGCCCTCCTTCGCCAGCGCGTTGTAGTCGGCTTCGGGGTCCGACGCGAACACGCTCAGCTTGAACCCGCCCTGCCCTTCGGCCTTGCCGTGGCAGCCGGACGTGTTGCACCCGTAGCGCGCGAGGATCGGCAGCACGTCGTTCTCGAAGTGGAACGAGTCCGCGGCGCGCGCCACTTGGGGACAGGCGAGCAGGAGTATTGGCAGGCAGAACCGCATGGGGCGGCGTCCGGTGGGATACTGAGCGGGGGGCGTAAGCGCCCTGTGTCTGAGCGGGGGGCGTAAGCCCCCTGTGTCACGAGCCGGCAGGATCGAGCCAACGCCATTGTGCCACGAACCGCCCCCACGGGCAACAGAAATGCGCACCGCGCCGGCCGCGCGCGCGATCGCCCCCGCGAACCGCCGCGCGTTCGGCGGCGTACCTGCTGTACGCCCCGGCGTTCGGCAGTAGAATCGTCCGCGTGACACTCGGCGAGCTGCAACAGCGGATCCGCGATCTGTTCGGCCAAAAAGACGGCCGGCGGGGCGCGGAAGGCACGTTCATGTGGTTCATGGAGGAGGTCGGCGAACTGGCCGCGGCGCTCCGCGACCCGACGGCCGACCCCGGCAACTTGGCCCTGGAGTTCGCGGACGTGCTCGCGTGGCTCGCGACCCTCGCCAACATCGCCGGCGTGGACCTGGACGCCGCCGTTCAGCAGAAGTACGGGGCCGGGTGCCCCAAGTGCCGCGCGACGCCCTGCGCCTGCGGCGCGGCGAAACCGTGACGAACGAATCCGAGCGCGACCGCGTCGCGCTCCCAGGGTCGCGTAGCGCACCCTGGGAGCGCTGACCCACTCGCAACACTCTACCTCCAAGCCGTTCCACCTTCATGCCAACCGCGGCCACCCGACTCCTCCTGACGGCCGCGGTCGCGCTCCTTCTGGTCGCCGCGCCCGCCCGCGCCGCGGACAAGGATAAGGTCAAGATCACCGGGGCGACGGTGGGGTTCCCGGCCGACGGCGTCGCCAAGTTCGGCGCGTGGGCACCGGTGTACGTGACGCTCCAGGTGCAGAACGCCGTCGACGATGACGCGGAGCTGGTGTTCGAAACGCCGGACGCGGACGAGGTGAACACCACGCTCGCGGTCCCGTTGAAGATCGGTGGCCTCGCGCCCGGCACGACGGTGTTCGCGCCGGACCTGGGCGCGCTGGGCTACGTCCGCCCGTCGAGCGCGTCGGGTGAGGTCACGGTTCGTGTGCGCACGGCGAAGGGCGCGCCGCTGTCCGACCCGTTCCGCGTGCGCGTCAAGCCGCGCGAGGCTCTTCAATACGTTGTGCTTGCAATTGGCGGCGCACCGGCCGGCTTCGAACTACCGAAGGCCGCGAGTGTTGGCGGTGTGGAAGTCGGCCCGCTGCGCAACGGCCGCATCGAACTGGCGCACATCGCCGACCTCGCGCACCTGCCCGACCACTGGTTCGGCTACGACGCCGCGGACCTCGTGATCCTGAACACCTCCAACGCGGACCTGCTCGCGAAGCTGTTCGGCGGCGAGTCGCGCAAGCGCGAGGCGCTGCTCGAATGGGTGCGCCGCGGCGGGCGGCTGGTCGTGTCCATCGGCACGAGCGCGAGGGCCGCGACCGCGCTGCCGCACTTTCAGGCGCTGCTTCCCTACGCGATCAACCCGAACGAGCCGGCCCGACCGACCGAGGCCGCGGCGCTGTACTGGCTCGCGGGCGGCGTGAGCAACACCACCGTCAGCGGCGTCATCGGCACGAAGGGCGGCACGCCGTTCGTGATGGCGAACCTCGTGCCCGCCGGCAAACCCGCACGCGAGCTGATCCCCACCGCGACCCGTAAGCCCGACGCCCCGCCCCCGGTCGCGGTGCAAGCGGCCTTCGGCATCGGCCGCGTCACCGTGATCGGCTTCGACCTGGACAAGCCGCTGTTCACCGAACCGCAGGCGCGGGCGGAGTTCTGGGACTGGGTGCTGCGCGAGGGCGGCGCGTACCGCGCATCAGCCGGCGGCGACGGCAAGGCGCGGCCCGCGGGTTCGCTGACCGAAGACGAGGACGAAATCGCCGTCGCGCTGCGGGCGCACAACGACACCTTCGACGGCGTCGCGGTGGTGTCGTTCGGCTGGATCGCCATGCTGATCGTCCTGTACATGCTCGTCATCGGCCCCATCGAGTACTACTTCCTGAAGCGCGTGTTCGGCCGGCTCGAACTCACCTGGGTCACGTTCCCGATCATCGTACTGACGGTCAGCGCCGCCGCGTACCTCTCTGCGGATGCCGCGAAGGGCCGCGAGCTGAAGGTGAACAAGATCGACGTGGTCGACGTGGACCCGGCCTCGAACCGCATCTACGGCACGACGATGTTCACCGTGTTCAGCCCGAAGATCGACAACTACACGATCAGCGTGACGCCGGGCGACGAGTGGGGATCGGATCGCTACCGTTCTGAAAGCGATACCGTGAACGCGATCGGCGCGCCGCGTGGCGGCAAGCCGGGTATCGTGCGTCGCAAGTACGTGGTTCACGCCGATGACACACACCGCGCGAACAGCTTGGAGAACGTGCCGATTCAGGTCTGGTCCACGAAGGCGTTCTCGGCGAACTGGTCATCTCGTGTCGCCTGGCGAAACACCCCTGGGCTTTCCGCTTTACCCGGTCGCGGGCCACGGCATCTCGATGTGTACCTCACTCACCCCGCCGGCGATCCGTCGCGCGTGATCGGCACCTTCAAGCACGAACTGCCAGTGCCGGTGCTGACGGACTGCGTCGCGTTCTACGCGGGGCAGGCGTACCCGCTGCCGGGCGGCGTCATCGTGAGCGGCGAACCGGTGCGGCTGATGCTCGACCAGGGCACGCTCGCGAACCAGTGGCTCCAGCAGAACAGTCAGCTCGACGCGCTCCTGAACAACGCCCAATCGTACCGCGACCGGCCCGGCCTGAAGACCGCGCAGAAGTCGCCGCAACAGGCCCAGACCACCACCGGCCCGCTGCCGCTGTGGGGGTTGCTGTTCCACGAGGCCGCGCTGAAGAACGAGGACGGCGTGTTCGCGCGGAACGCCTCGCTCCGCCGGCTCGACCAGTCGTGGCGCTTGCACGCCGACAACCGCGACGAGGTCATCATCGTCGGCCGCGCCGCGCCGCCCGTCGGCCCGGCGGAGGACGTGCTCCGCGCCGCCCCGTCGCTGCTGTCGCTGAAAGGCGCGCCGGCCAGCAGCGACCGATGGAAGATCCCCGGCACCGCCCGCCAGGAAACCTGGGTGCGGTTCTATTTGCCTGTGCGCTAACGCGCCATGTCTTCACCCCGAAGGGGTGGGACAGCCTAGCCCAGGGCAACGCCCTGGGTAGCCCATGAGTTGTATTGCAGGCTGAAAGCCTGCGACAGGTGGAGCGTATCGCACCCTTTCAGGGTGCAAGACATTCACGCATCGGACCCAGGGCGTTGCCCTGGGCTATACTGTCCCACCCCTTCGGGGTGAAGAAACGGACGCCGCAAGCCATGATCGAGTGCCGCGACCTGACGAAGAAGTACGGCGAGCTGTTCGCCGTGGACCGGCTGTCGCTGAAGCTGGAGCCGGGCGACGTGTACGGGTTCATCGGCCCGAACGGGTCCGGTAAGACCACCACCATGCGGATGCTCGCCACGCTGCTGAACCCCAGTTGGGGCGAGGCCACCGTGTGCGGCCACTCCATCTACACCGGCTCCAAAGAGATCCGCCGTGCGATCGGCTACATGCCCGACTTCTTCGGCGTGTACGACGACATGAAGGTCGCGGAGTACCTGGAGTTCTTCGCCGCCGCGTACCGCATCGGCACCGGCGAGCGCCGCAAGAAGGTGGATCAGGTGCTCGACTACGTCGACCTCGGCTACAAGCGCGACGCGCTCGTCACGAGCCTGAGCCGCGGGATGACGCAGCGCCTGGGCCTCGCCCGCGTACTGTTGCACGACCCGCAGGTGCTGCTGCTCGACGAGCCGGCCAGCGGTCTCGACCCGCGGGCGCGCATCGAGATGCGCGAACTCATCAAGCGGCTGCGGCGCGAGAACAAGACCATCATGCTCTCGTCGCACATCCTGCCCGAACTGGCCGACATCTGCAACAAGCTCGGCATCATCGAGCGCGGCAAGCTGCTGTTCAACGGCAGCGTGGCCGAGGCCGAAGCCGAGGTACGGAAGCTCAAGGGCGGGCGCGTGTTCCTCGTGTCGGTCGGGGGCGAGCGCAACGCCGACGCCGCCAAGAAGCTGGCGGAATCGAAGGAAGTGGCATCGGCGGAAGTCGATCCGAAGCTGCACGCGGTGCGCGTGGCCCTTCGCGCCGGCTACGATGACGGCAGCTTCATCCCCGAACGCCTGATCGCCTCCCAGTTCAAGCTCCAAAGCTTTCAAGAAGAGAAGATCGACATCGAAGACATCTTCCTGACCATCACCAAAGGCATCACCAGTTAGCCACGAGCCGCGGGCGAGCGCGGCCCGAAGTGGCAAAGCGCAAAATCCTTGCACAAGAAACCGATCCCCCCGCTGGGTTCCGGGCGCGAACGGAGGGATCGCGAAGCAGGTTGCACAAGGTCCGCATGTCGAAGCGGGCGACTCGCGCGCCTGTTACACAACACATCCCCGTTTGAATGTCGCGCGCCCGCTTCTTCCCTGGGACCGCGGGCGTCCCGCCCGCCGCTGTGCGCGCGTTCAAACTGTTAGAGGAACCGCACGACCCCCAGCGCGAGAGCAAAGTGCGGGCGGGACGCCCGCGGTCCCAGGGAAGAAGCGGGCGACACCTACCCGAATGCTATACGCGCGTTTAATGACAATCAAGCCCCGTTGTGGGAAAATCGCCACAACGGGGCCGCACGTTACCTTCTGCATCTCAGAAAGTCGCGGATCGGGAGATGTGTTCCGTTCGCGGTCGGAACCTTACGCGGGTTCGGCTGATCGGGGAGCGCGGAGTTTGACTGCACGCCGGTGACACAGTACGAGCAGACACGCCAGCAGCACCCCGTAGACCGCCCAAGCCGCGACGAAGAGCGGGTAGCCGATGCCCACGGGGAGGAGTTGGAACGCCAGGACTGCGGCCGTCAGGTACACGGCGACGAGGCCGACACTTGCAACCACGGTGCGACGGACAAGAGCGCGGACCCGCGGATCCGGCCACACCGGAGTCCGCCGGACGCCAAGGTAGTGCAAACCCACGACGATTGCGTGGAAAACACCGACAGCGATCACGATGTAAGAGATGTCGCTGGTCCCCACGCCAACACCTCCAAAGGTGAAACGCCTTATGTTGTGACCGAACTTGCGATTCGCTCGACCAGCCCATCATCTCCGAACCGCGCCGCCTTTGCAACTGCGACGGAATCGGCGCGCTCCCCTCCGCGGACTCCGGGTCGCGGCTACTCGGTCGCTCCCCTCCTACACTGATGGGTGTTCCCCGAACTTCGAGCACTCACCACCATGCGCATTCTGGTTACGGGCGGGGCCGGGTACATCGGCTCGCACACGGTTCGGCAGCTCCTCGCCGGCGGGCACGACGTCACCGTCTACGACAACCTCGACGCCGGGCACAAGCGGGCGGTGCCCGCCGAACGGCTCGTGGTCGGCGACCTGCGCGACATCGACCACCTCGACAACTTGCTCGTCGTGAACCGCATCGAAGCGGTCGTCCACTTCGCGGCGTTCGCGGCGGTGGGCGAGTCCGTGACGAACCCCGCCAAGTACTACACCAACAACCTGCTGTACTCGCTCCACCTGCTCGACCGGTGCCGGCGCAACGGCATCGGCAAGTTCGTGTTCTCCAGCACCTGCGCGATCTACGGCGAACCGGACCAGGTACCGATCACGGAAAGCACCCCGCAGCGCCCGGTCAACCCTTACGGCAACACGAAGCTCGCGTTCGAGCGCGCGCTGGCCGACTACGCGAGTGCGTACCCGTTCGGCTACTGCGCCTTGCGGTACTTCAACGCGGCCGGGGCCGCGGCCGACGGCACCATCGGCGAAGACCACACGCCGGAAACGCACCTGATCCCCATCGTGATCCAGGCCGCGACGGGCAAGCGCCCGCACGTCGAGATTTTCGGCACGGACTACCCCACACCGGACGGCACTTGCGTTCGTGACTACGTCCACGTCGATGACCTGGCCTCAGCGCACGTCCTCGCGCTGGCGCAACTGACGCCGGGGGCGAAACTGGCGTACAACGTCGGCATCGGCCGCGGGTACAGCGTGCGCGAGGTGATCCGCACAGTCGAGGAAGTGACCGGGATGAAAGTGCCCGTGAAGGAAGGGCCACGTCGGGCCGGCGACCCGCCGTCGCTGGTCGCCGGCGCAGACAAGATTCGCGCCGAACTGGGCTGGGCTCCGAAGTACGACAACCTGAAGGCGATCATCGAGTCCGCGTGGCGCTGGCACAAGGCGCATCCGGCTGGGTATGAGGGGGAGTAGGCTTGCGAAGCCGCGAGCGGCCCGACCGATACTTTCTGAAAAGGTTTGCGTTTAATCCTTTGCGTCCGTTCGTCTGGTGTGGTTAGATATTGCCCTGAACCCGCCAACCCCCCGCTTTTCTTCTCGCCCTAACTCCCTCGAACCCCGATTCACCGAACATGAGCGCCAACGCTGTCGAGAACGATGTTGCGATGATCGAAAAACTTCGGGCCGCACACCAGAAGCTGAAAAAGGAGATCGGCAAGATCATCGTCGGGCAAGAGAAGGTGCTCGACGAACTGCTGATGGCGATCTTCTGCCGCAGCCACGCGCTGCTGATGGGCGTGCCGGGCCTCGCGAAGACCCTCATGGTCTCGACGCTGGCCCAGGCCCTCGACCT
>SXHE01000187.1 GCA_005773755.1 Planctomycetia bacterium | reverse complement strand
GCGTCGGCGAGGATGATCACGTCGGCGTCCCTCACCTGCCGCTCCTGCACGGCGTCGGCCCGGACCACGGTCACGTCGAGGCTGCGGGCGAGGGCGGCGTCGGCACCGGGGTCGCTCCCCTGCCCTGCCCGCTCGCGGGCGAGCGCCTCGAGCGGCGCGGCGAGGGCCGTGCCCACGAACAGCGCGGCCCCGGTCAGCGGGTTGATGGTGTACGTGCGCAGGTCCGCGTTCGCGGTCGAGGTGAGTGGCGCGGTGGTCGCGTACAGCACGCCCGTGCGCGGCCGGAAGTCCATACCGAGCACGCGCTCGTTGGCGTTCAGCAACCCGCTGATGCCGACAACCGACTGGATCACGTTGGGGGTCGCGCTGTCGAACTGGACCAACTGGTTGGCGGCCGTGACGCCGTACACAACGGCCGGTACTTCGCGCGATTCCAGCGCCTCGATACCGAGCCGCACCGCGGGCCGGCGCGGGGTCGGGCGTGCGGCCGCGGATCGGGCGCGGTGGAACCGGGCCATCAGTTTGTCGAACATGGGAACGGCACTCCGAAACTCAAGGTGTGAGGCGAAGGAAGGGCGAGTGACGCACCGTAAGTCGTGATATTCCAACGTGCAGAGGCGACAACCGCGATTCTTGCCCGACCGGTCCAGAATACCCATTACACCACACGACGCCGGGCCGTGCCACCCCGTGCCGAACTTCTCGGGGAGTTCGTCGGCACCACCGAACCCGTAATTCATCGCGGTCGCCGATGCCCGGACGTGGCGTCGCCGATGCGCGCGTTTACCCAGCCCGCGAAGTCACCGGCAATGCGCCGGATTCCGCGCAACTCGGGGACCGACTGACCTTCTATTTCCGTGCGGCGGAAGGTATCACACAAAAACTGCAACACGCCGCACCGAATCCGTGACCGGGGCCGTCGAACTATCCATTGGGGGAGTCGGAACGAACCTTCGGTCACAATTCTGCGTCCGTTCGACGTTCTTCCGTCGCGGGCGCTCCTAGAATGGTGACAGAGGGGCACCCGCCGCCCCACTCACACTCGGGAGCCACCATGAGCAACACGCCCAACCGGGCCAGCAACTCGGCCGGGAAGTCGCGGAAGAAGGAGGTCACCCTGGACCTCACAACCGCCCGCCAGATGCTGCCGCTGGTTAAGAGCATCGTGACCGACATAATGAACTCGCGGCAGGCCCTGAGCAGGCTCGCGCCCGAACAAGAACGTCTCGACCGCCAGCGCCGGGAACTCGCGTGGCAAGAGCGCGCCCGCCGCTACCAGATCGCCGACGAGATCGCCGCAGCGGAAAAGGCCTGGACCACCGCTGTGACCGAGTTGAACGGACTCGGCCTCACGCTGGTCGATGACGAAGCCGGCGAAGTGGACTTCCCCACGAAGGTGAACGGCCGGACGGCCGCGTTCTCCTGGGTCGCGGGCGAAGACGCCCTCCGCCACTGGCACTACGCCGACGAGGAATCGCGCCGCCCGATCCCAACCGACTGGGACAAGGCCGGCACCGTCACCGCGACCCGCTACCGCGGCTCGCAGCCGTAAGCCATCCCACCGAACCAGCACAACGGGCCGTGACCACAAGAAGGTCGCGGCCCTTCTTCATTGCGGTCCGCTCGCGGAGCGAGCGGGGCTACGCGGCGCGGTCCGTTTCCGAGTCTCTCAAGAGCCTCAACGCGCGGTGGCCCCGGTCACAGAGTGACCGGACCACAACGAAGACGGGCGCTTTGTAGCGGTCGTTCCGACCATCCATTCCCCCTACATTCGCGCCGGAGTGACTCTGCGGCTCGTATGGGGCGCGAAGGCCCACGTTTTTGTAGTTTTTACCTGCAGTCGTTTGACCGCGCCGCGCTTGTGAGCTACAGAAGTGTTGTCCGCGAAATCCACCCGCGAGGGTCGGAACGAGTGGACGACCGGCCCGCAGTTTTTGTGCGGGCCGGCGGACGACTTCCAGTTGGGCTTTTACCGTTCCGAGGGGGGAACGGTTTAGGCTGCCAGGCTACCGAAGGGATGGACGGGACCCGTAAGTACGCTTGGTACACGGGGCGGGAGCGATCCCGCCCCGTGTTTTTTTGCGCCTCGCGCCGCGACCCCTTCGGGGTCGCCACCAAACACACTTCGTTGCGCAGTGGCGTGGAAGGAACCCACCAGCTATGGTGGAACCAGACTCCACACAAGGACGCGCCGATGATCCCCGACGACAAGCTCCCGTTCGGCGAAGAGATCCCGGTTCGCACGATCGAGAACGTCCCCGGGCGGCTCGGTGGCTGGCCCGTGAACGCGGCCGTTTCGCGCGTGGGACTGCCGTGGAACCGCCGGCTCGCGCGCGCCGCCCTGCTCATCTCCAAAGTGCGCGAGTACGAGAAGCGGTTCTTCGTTCTGCCCGACGAGAAACTGACCGAGCTGAGTATGCAGTTGCGCGGCAAGGCGCGCGGCAAGTGGAGCCTCGACGCGCTGCTGCCCGAAGCGTTCGGGCTGGTGTCGGTCGCGATCCAGCGCGTGCTCGGCATCCGCCCGTTCGACGTGCAACTCGCCGCGGGCGTGGTCATGCACACCGGCGGGCTGGTCGAACTCGCCACCGGCGAAGGTAAGACCGTGAGCGCGTCGGCCCCGGCATTCCTCAACGCGCGGTGGCCCCGGTCACAGAGTGACCGGACCACAACGAAGACGGGCGCTT
>SXHE01000186.1 GCA_005773755.1 Planctomycetia bacterium | reverse complement strand
GAACCTGTCCGCCAGCAACGAGGTGATCGGTAAGGCGAGTTACCGGCGGCAGCTCGTCGGCTCGCAGTCGGCCCGGTGCATCGCGGGGTACGTGTACTCGTGCTGCGGCGACGGCGAATCGACCACGGACGTCGTGTTCGGCGGGCACTGTCTCGTCGCCGAGAACGGCGTGGTGCTGGCCGAGAGCGAGCGGTTCAAGCACGGCCAGCAGTTGCTCGTCACCGATCTCGACCTCGACCGATTGTTGCACGACCGCATCCAGACGAACAGCGTCCACGACGCGAACCGCGTGGCCGACCTGGGGTTGGGCAAGTACCGCACGCTGTCGTTCGATCTGGAAGTGTCGCCGCGCGAACCGAAGCTGGTGCGCGCGGTGGACGCGAACCCGTTCGTGCCGTCGGACCCGGCCACGCGCGACGACCGGTGCCGCGACATCTTCCTCACGCAAGTGACCGCGCTCGGCCGCCGGCTGTCGCACGTCGGCAGCCCGCCCGTTGCCATCGGCGTCAGCGGCGGCCTCGACTCCACGCTCGCGCTGCTGGTGCTGTGCAAGACGCTCGACGCGCTGGGCGTCGAGCGCGACCGCATCCGCGCCCTCACGATGCCGGGGTTCGGCACCTCGAAGGAGACGAAGGGCAACGCCTACGCCCTCGCCCGCGCGCTGAACGTGTCGTTGCGCGAAGTGGACATCCGCGCGATGTGCATCGAGCAGATGCGCGCGCTCGGGCACTCGCCGTTCGGCATCCGGCTCGACGGCGAGACGGTCGAATCGCTCTCCGAGAAGTTGCGCCACCTGCCGCCGGAGAACCGCAGCGACCTGACGTTCGAGAACGTGCAGGCCCGCGTCCGCACCTGCCTCTTGATGAACGCCGGGTTCGTGATCGGCACCGGCGACCTGTCCGAACTGGCGCTCGGTTGGTGTACCTACAACGCCGACCACATGAGCATGTACAACCCGAACGTCAGCATCCCGAAGACGCTGGTGAAGTTTCTGGTGAAGTGGGCCGCGGAGAACGAGTTCGAGGGCGACGCCCGCGACACGCTGCTGGACATCGTGAAGACGGAGATTTCGCCGGAGCTGCTGCCGGTGGACGCGAGCGGCAAGATGACGCAATCGACCGAGGGCACCGTCGGCCCGTACGAGCTGGTGGACTTCTTCCTGTACCACTTCCTGCGGTTCGGCGCGGAGCCGGACAAGATCCTGTTCCTCGCGAGCCAGGCCCGGTTCTCGAAGGAGTACGACCCCAAAGAGGTGCGACACTGGCTGACGGTGTTCCTGCGCCGGTTCTTCGCGAACCAGTTCAAGCGCTCGTGCCTGCCGGACGGCCCGAAGGTGGGCAGCGTGAGCGTGTCGCCCCGCGGCGACTGGCGCATGCCCAGCGACGCCGCGGCCCGCGTCTGGCTGGACGCCGTGGAGGGCGGGGAGTAACGCTTTCTTGACGAGCCGGTGAGCGACGGACGAGCTGTGCCGTCGCTCACCGGCTCGTCAAGACCCGATTGCATCCGGTCGAGAAGAACCCGGCCGCGTGCTCGCGCCCCACTTCGGAATAGCTCATCTGGTTTGTTCCCTGACCTGAATCTTTGTCGCCCGACACCAAAAGCTCGCAACCTGGGTATTGACCGACAGGTTTGTGGTTTTCGTGCCATTGTTACTCTGACGAGTAGTTGAGTTGAGGGAGGGGGAGCCGATGGCCGTCGCGACCTGTCCGAAGCCGGAGACGCTGGCCGCGTTCGCGCGCGGCGACCTGACCGCGACCGAACTGGCGGGCGTGGCGGAGCACATCGGGGCGTGCGAGTCGTGCTGCCGCGCGCTGAAACTGGTGCCCGAAGATACGCTCGCGGGGTTGGCCCGAGCCGCTGCTGCCGCGCCGCCGACGATGGGTTCCGGCGCGCCACCCGCCACCGGTTCGCCGTCGGTCGTGGAGAAGATGCCCACGGGCTTCGTCGATCACCCGCGGTACCGCGTCGTCAGCGAACTGGGTGCGGGCGGGATGGGCACGGTGTACAAGGCCGAAGACCAGCTCATGGGGCGCACGGTCGCGGTCAAGGTGGTGTCGTCGCACCTGACCGCGAAGGCCAGCGCGCTGGCCCGGTTCCGCAAGGAGGTGTTCGCCGCGGCCCAGCTCGAACACCCGAACATCATCCGCGCTTACGACACCGGCGAGGCCGGCGGCGCGCAGTACCTCGTCATGGAGTTCGTGGAAGGTACAAGCCTGGACCGGCTCGTTGCCAAGAAAGGCCCGCTGCCGGTGCCGATGGCCTGCGCGTTCATGCGCCAAGCGGCGCTCGGCCTCCAGCACGCCGCGGACAAGGGCATGACCCACCGCGACATCAAGCCGCAGAACCTGATGGTCACGCGGAAGGGGCAGGTCAAGATTCTCGACTTCGGCCTCGCCCGGTTCGCGCACACCGACGAAGGGGACGAGCCGCAGGGCGGGAAGCTGCCGTTCGGCGCGGGCAAGGCCGCGGCGAACGCCGGCGTCACCAACCCGAACCTGCTGATGGGCACGCCGGACTACCTCTCGCCCGAACAGGCCAAGAACTCCCACGACGTGGACCCGCGGAGCGACATCTACTCGCTCGGCTGCACGCTGTACTACCTGCTGACCGGGAAGGCCCCGTTCGCGGGCGCGAGCACGCTCATCGACAAGCTGATCGCGCAGACCGAGGACGCGCCGCCGCCGATCCGCGAGCAGCGGTTCGAGGTGCCCGAAGGGCTGGCCGAGGTGCTGGCGCGGATGATGGCCAAGAAGCCGGCCGACCGCTACCAGACCGCGAAGGAAGCGGCCGACGCGCTGCACCCGCACACCCGCACGACGGGCGCGGAGCCGGCGTTCGAGGTGGTCGAGGCGGTGGTCATCACACCCGCGCCGCTGGTGGCAACGGCCGTGGTCCCGCTGCAACAGGCCGTGGACACCGACGCCGAGCGCGCCGGCCCGACACTGGCCGAGATCGTTCGCCCCAAGAAGAAGAAGGCCAAGAAGCGCGCGGGCTGGTTCGCGCGAAACAAGTGGCCGGTGCTGGGCGGGGCCGCGGCGTTCCTGCTGGTCGCCGTGGTCGTGGCCGCGGCGGGCAAGAAGAAGCCGGCCGACGCGCCGCCCGACCCGAACGCGGGCGACACCGCAAAGGGCGTCACACCCAAAGGGCCGCAAGGCGGCGCGAAGGGGAAAGACAAGGGGCCGGCGAACCCGTGGAGCGGGCCGACCGTCGTGACGCCGCCCAAGAGCAACAACGTGAAGGTGCTGTACGTGCTGCCGAGCAACGGCGTCTGGCTCGACGACTACACCGAGGTGCGCAAACGCCTGGAGGATCAGGGCGCGACGGTCGTAACCGCTTCGACCGACAGCGGCAGCTCCACGCCGCACCCGGACCTGCCCGGCCCGAAGGTGCCGGTGGACAAGTTCTTCACCGCGACGATGGACCTGTCCGAGTACTCGGCCGTGGTGTTCACCGGGGCCAACTCGGACGAGTACATGTTTCTCGGCAAGGGGTCGGTCGCGGCGGCGAAGGTGATCCAGCGGATGCAGAACGCCGGGAAGCCGGTGGCCGCGATCTGCGTCGGCCAGGGAGTGCTTCTGGCGCACGGCGTGCTCAAGGGCAAGAGGGCCGCGGACTGCTTCCCCTTGCGGCAGAAGCACCCGTTCCTCACCAACGACAAGTCCGGCATCACATGGGACGCCCCCGGCGTGACAGTGGACGGCCAGATCGTGACCGCCAGCGGCGGGCGCGAATCGGTCCCGTTCGCCGACGCGCTGCTGAAGGTGATCGAGGGGAAGTAGATTCCATTAGCCGCGAGCCGCCGGCGAGCGCGCCGGCCCGAATCGTGACGCACAGCGGCGAACCGCGCGGCCTACGGTTGGTTCGGCTCGGTTGCCTCTCCCAATGCTTTCCGCACCACGTCCACCAGTTGTTGGTACTGGTACGGCTTCTGAATGAAGGCCGCCAGCCCCTTGCCGGCGAAGCGGTTGGTCGCCGTCTGCTCGTTGTAGCCACTGGACAGCACCGTCGGCACGCCAGTCCGGATGCGCCGCATTTCGCGGAACGACTGCTCGCCATCGAGGTGGGGCATGGTCATGTCCAGCAAGACCAATCGAATCCGCTCGTGTTCCCGGCGGAAGACCTCGACCCCGTCGCGCCCGTCAACGGCGGTGAGAACCGTGAAGCCCATCTTTTCCAACATCTGGCGGGCCAACCCCCGTACCGATTCTTCGTCGTCCACGATCAACGCGATCCCGTGGCCGCGCCACGACGACGCGGCTTCGGCTCGGTCGGTTCCCGGATGAGCCGGATCGGACGTCGCGGGGAAGAGGACCTTGAACGTCGTGCCGGTCCCCAGTTCGCTGTAGACCTTGAGTGCGCCATGATGGCCGCGCACGATTCCCAGCACCGCGGCCAGCCCCAGGCCGCGCCCGGTGAACTTCGTGGTAAAAAACGGATCGAACAGTCGGGCCTTGGTCTCGTCGGACATGCCGCAACCGGTGTCGGCAACTTCCAGGTAGGTGTAGAGGCCCTCCGGCAGATTGTCGTCGAGGTAGGACTCGGACAGGTACGCACGGTCGCAGTAAATGACGCCCGTGCTGACCGCAATCACGCCGCTCCGCTCACCGATGGCTTCCGAGGCGTTGATGATGAGGTTCATGATGATCTGGCGCATCTGGGCCGCATCGGCCTCGCAGGCGGGCAGGTCGGGGACAAAGTGATATTTCAGGACGCACTTCTTCGAGATCGAAACCTCCAGAAGACGGCCCATGTCCTCCACCAGTGCGGACAGACTGAGCGGCTGAACGACAAATTTGCCCTTACCGGAGTAGGCCAGCATCTGTTGCGTGAGTTCGGCCGCGCGCCGAGCGCCCTTGACCACCTCGTCGACGTAGCTCCGAGGAGTCGAGTCGGGCTGTAGCGCGTCCCGCGCTAAATCCGAGTACCCCAGAATGCTCGTGAGCAGATTGTTGAAATCGTGCGCGATCCCCCCGGCGAGAACGCCCAGGCTCTCCAGCTTTTGGGCGTGCTGGAGTTGCGTTTCGAGTTTTCGGCGCGATTGCTCCGCGCGAACGCGGTCCGAAATATCGCGGGCGCTCGCGAGTACCATGTTGCTGTCGGTGAGGGCGACGAACCGAGCGGTGAAGTGGTGCTCGCCGTCTGACATCGGCAGGGAATAATCGGCTTCAGTTACGGTCCGCGTGGACATCGCTTTCTGCACGGCATCAACGATCTTCCGTCCGGCCTCGCCGGGAAGCACGTCCTGCATGCGACGGTTCAGGAATTCTTGAGGGGGCACGTAGGTTTGCATTCCCGCGTGGAAGCGGCGGATCGTGCCATCCTGTTCCATCCAGAAGTACAAATCAGGAAAAGCCCCAAGAATCGCTTGCAGGTCCGCCGCAAGACTCGTGTTTTCGGCGGTACGCTCACGGGCACGCTCTTCCAGTTGGTGCATGTGCGCGGCTATCTCGATGGCAACGAGCAGTTCCCGAGCCTGAAACGGCTTGAGCACGTAACCGAACGGCTCCGCTTCCTTGGCGCGAGCGAGCGTGGCCTGATCCGAGTGGGCCGTCAGGAAAACCACGGGAACCCGGAGGTGCCGACGAATGTGAACCGCGGCCTCGATCCCGTCCCGCGGGCCCTTGAGCCGGATGTCCATCAGCACCAGGTTCGGGCGCAGCAATTCGACCGCCGCGATCGCCTTGTCCGTCGAATCGGCGATCCCCACGGGTTCGAACCCCGCGCGGACCAGCCGGTCCTGGATTTCCTCAGCGATCAGAGCCTCGTCCTCGACGATCAGGATGCGCATGGCCGTTGGGCGGTCAACTGTTGTCACTGTGCACCTGGAACGTGAGACGGGCTTCTGTGCCCGGGTTTGCCGGAACGAACTCGAACTGACCGTCCAGTTGTTTCGTCAAGGATCGGATCAACCGCACGCCCAGCGACCGCCTGGAGTTGACATCCCGATCGGCCGGGAT
>SXHE01000185.1 GCA_005773755.1 Planctomycetia bacterium | reverse complement strand
CGGCCGCAAGCTCGACTTCGACGCGAAGACGGAGACGTTTGTGAACGACAAGGAAGCCAACGCGCTACTGACCCGCAGCTATCGCAAGGGCTTCGCCGTCCCGGATAAGGTGTGAGGCGAACGGCCGGTGTCAGCCGGCCGGTGAGAGCGACGCACAAGAACCGGCCGGCTGACACCGGCCGTTCGCCATTGGTGGGGACCTAATGCTGCCGCTACTTCTGCTACTTGCGCCGGCGGCGGAACCCGTCGTTGCCGCGGACCTCATCGTTCACAACGGCAAAGTCTGGACCGGCGATGCGAAGCGGCCCGACGCGCAGTCGGTCGCGGTGTGGCGCGGGCGCGTTCTGAAGGTCGGCACCGACGACGAGGTGAAGGCGCTCGCCGGAGCGACCACGAAGCTGATCGACCTGAAAGGCGCGCGGCTCGTCCCCGGCTTCTACGACAGCCATCTGCACTTCCTCGGTGGCGGGATGTCGCTGGCGCGCGTCGATCTGAAGGACGCGAAGGACGAGACCGAGTTCGGTAAGCGTCTCAAGGCGTTCGACACCAACACCCCACGCGGGCGATGGATGGTCGGCGGGCTGTGGGACCACGACCGCACCTTCAAGGGCGCACTGCCCAGTGCGGCGCTGCTCGACAAGTACGTGAAGGACCGGCCCGTGTTCATCCGCCGCTACGACGGGCACATGGGCGTCGCCAACTCCGCGGCGCTGAAGCTCGCGGGCATCGGCGCGAACACCAAAGACCCGGCCGGCGGCGTCATTGATCGGCTCGCGGACGGTGCGCCGTCGGGCGTGCTCCGCGACAACGCGATGTCACTCGTCGAAAAGGTCATTCCCGAACCGGACGAGGAGGAGATTCGCCAGGCGGTTCGGGCCGCGCTGCGGGCCGCGGCCGAGAGCGGAGTCACCAGCGCACAAGACATGGGCGGCATGGGCGACAACGTGCGCCGCAAGCTGCTCCGAACCTATCAGCAGATGGCGCGCGACGGCCAACTGACCTGCCGGCTCGACCTGCGCTGGCCGATTGAGGCGCACAAGGACCTGGCGAACGTGGGCGTCGCGGCCGACTTCGGCAACGACTTCGTCCGCATCGGCGGCGTGAAGGGGTTTATGGACGGCTCGCTCGGCAGCAGCACCGCGAAGATGTTCGCGGCTTACGCCAGCGACGCGAAGACGAGTGGCGTGTTCGTCACCGAACCGGACACGATGCGCGCGTACGTCCGCAGCGCGGACGCGGCCGGGCTGAACGTGTGCGTCCACGCCATCGGCGATCAAGCCAACGCGGTGCTGCTCGACCTGTTCGCGGACGCGATCAAGAAGAACGAGGGCCGCGACCGACGCTTCCGCATCGAGCACGTCCAGCACCTGCGCCCGGAGGACTACAAGCGATTCAAGGAGTTAGGTGTGGTCGCGTCGATGCAGCCGTACCACGTCATCGACGACGGGCGCTGGGCCGAGGGCCGCATCGGTGAGAAGCGCTGCGCCAGTTCGTATGCGTACCGCTCGCTGCTCGACAGCGGCGCGAAGCTGGCGTTCGGCTCCGACTGGCCGGTCGCACCGCTGGACGTGCTGGCCGGCATCGACGCCGCGGTGAACCGCCGCACGCTCGACGGGAAGCACCCCAACGGCTGGTTCCCGGACCAACGCATCACGGTCGCGGAAGCGCTCGCCGCGTACACGATGGGCAGCGCCTTCGCGGCGCATCAGGAGAAGGACCGTGGCAGCATCGAACCGGGGAAGTTGGCCGACTTCGTACTGCTCTCGCGCGACATCTTAGACGCGCGCGAGAAAGAGAAGATCGCCGATACGAAAGTGATGCTAACAGTTGTGGGCGGGAAGGTGGTGTTTGAGCGCCGCTGACGTACCGTGTCGCGTTCGCCCCAGCGGGGCGAACGTGATGCGCCGCGTTACTTCTTTTTCTTCTTCCCCTTCTCATCCTCTTTCGGCTTCACCACGGGCTTGGACTTTTCCTTCGCCGGGGTGGGGAGGCTGCTCGGCGTCAGGGCGACGACGTAGCCCAAATCTTTCAGCGGGCCGACGAGCTTCTCGGCCGCGGTCACGGCCTCGGCGCTGTCGACGTGGGCCATCGCGATGACCGCGTACCAGTACCGCTCGCGGTCGCGCGGCGAGAGCGTGTCCGGGTCCGCGCCGACCTCGCGGCCCAGTTCGATGTCGTAGCGGAGCGTCTTGAGAAGGGTCGCGACCTCGCGCCAGGTCAGGCCGGCGGACAGTTTGGTGCCGTCCAGCTTGGAGACGCTGCGCCCGATGGCGATGTGCAACAGCCCGCGGAACCGCCCGGCGGCGAGGCCGGCGGTTCGAGCCGCCTCGAGTAGGTCTCGGATGCCGTCCATCCTCCGCCCTCTGCCCGGTGCCCGGTCTCGGTCCGAATCGGGAGCGAGAATCCGGGCCGCACCCGGAACGACGCTCGGCGGCGCTGTCACGTATACTTCGCCCATTTTACCGAACCACCGATTTTATACCCAAAGGTGCTATCCCGCCGCATCTTTTCGACTCGGTGGCCGAGAATGTTGAAGTCGGGGTTTCGCGAATCTGGGTGAATCTCGGTGGCCGTGCGTTACAACCCGCGGTGGGGCGGTCGGTTAGCGCGGTAGCGCCGCCTTCAACAGTCGGGCCGCTTGTTCGGGGTCGTCCGCGGCGCAGATCGCGGCGCTGACCGCGACGCGGGTCGCGCCGGCGGCGACCACCCGCGCCACGTTTGCCGCGCCGATGCCGCCGAGCGCGTACATCGGCAGCGCCGATTCCGCGGTCGCGGCGCGGACGAAGTCAAGGCCGGGGAACCGGTCGAATACTTTCGTCTGCGAGGGGAACGTGGGGCCGATACCGGCGTAATCCGCCCCGTCGAGGACCGCGGCGCGCAGTTGTTCGACCGAGTGCGAACTGACGCCGATGAGCAGGTCCGGCCCCGCGATCCGCCGGGCGTCCTTCACGCTCATGTCGTCTTGGCCCAGATGAATGCCATCGGCTTCGCACAACCGGGCGATGTCGGCTCGGTCGTTGACCACGAACAGCGTGCCGGTTTCGCGCGTCCACCGGCGCACGTCGTGTGCCAGAGCGAGCAACTCACGATCCGGCAGAATTTTCTCGCGAAGTTGGAACACGTCCGCCCCGCCGCGCGCGGCCTCGCGAATCGTCCAGTCGAGTGACGCGACACACTGCGCGCGGGTGAGCAACACATAGAGGCGGGCGTCGCGGAGACGCTCGCGGCTCGTGCCCGCGAGAGCGATCGCGCGTTCGAGTGTGTACGCCCGGTAGCGGAGCGCTTCCAGTTCGCGCCCCAACTCCGGGCCAAACACCTTTCCGAACTCTTCGAGGCTCCGCAGCGACTCCTGCAACCGCTTGAGGTTTACGACGGCCACATGCGCTGGCGAAGTGCGCTCGTACTCGCCGCCGGCGGTCGCGGTGGTGCCCACGTCGCGGAGCGTCTCGCGTGCGGCCAGCAGCGCGTTTGGCGGAAGCTTCCGCGCGGCGGTCGCGAGGGCGTGGCGCAGTTCCTTCACCTGTTCCGTGAGGAAGCGGTCGTCGAGCGCGAACCGGCAGTAGTCCTCGATCACGCGGGCCGCTTCGCGCGCGCGGTTAAAGCTCGCATCGAGAACGCGGGCCGCGTCCATTTCGGCGACGATGTTGGGGAGGGCGAAGGTGGAGGAAGAACCCCACCCCCCGACCCCCTCCCCTGAGCGGGGAGGGGGAGAAAGAGGGCTG
>SXHE01000184.1 GCA_005773755.1 Planctomycetia bacterium | reverse complement strand
GTATCCGTCGTGCGTCTTGTCGATGTATTTGTAACTCTGCAGCGGCCCGAAGTGATGCCGAAGAGTTCCAACCGCGTAGCCAGCTTTACCCGCGATGTCGCCACCCTGTAGTCGCTCTGTTGACCTGTTCAGCACCGTGAGTATCGCCCGCTTCGCTTCCCCCAGGTCGGTCCAGGCGGGCGCGGCCCCGGCCGCCGGCTTCACCTCATCGCTCTGCTGCGTCTCTTTGCGCGGTTCGTCGTCAGCGGCGACACCTTTCCACCCGAAATGGCGAGCGAGTTCGGTGAGCGGCGTTGCTTCGATCTGGGCAACGGTCTTGCTCGTCGCCAACAGGTAGAGGTCGCTTAACTTGATGAGGGCTGGGATATCCCAACTCCCAAGGTTCACACGGCAGTACACTTGCAAATGACAGGTGGCAGGGTTGTGGGCAGTGGTCGGAATGCGGGGACAGTGCGACGTGGGGCGCGTGAAATACTCCCACTGCGCCACCCAAGTACACAGTTCGGAAAACTTCCGCGGTTCGCGGTCACACGGATCGTAGCGCCCCTCCGCGCCTTCGCGCTCAGACATGGTGTGTACCTCGTGCCGGCGGGCCGGGGTCGCAGCGCGGGCGAGGTACGGCCCGACACCACGGCCCCGGCCTTCGGCGGGGGATCAGTCCCGCCGTTCCGGTTCTCGGCAGTGTACACCAGTAGTGGATATCTGGGAAAGAGGAATCGACGCAACGAGTTCACACCGTGCGGTCAAGACTGTACGATGTGTGCCGAACTCGGACGGGTTTCGGCACACACGAAGTGAGGTTGCTATGCGCGCGATTGTCGCCTGTATCCTTCTCGCCGGCGTAGTCGGATGTGGAAAGAAGGCGGGATCTGGAGCCGGCGGGAAGGAGAACCAGCCAGTAGGCAAGGACGTGACAGCGAAAGAAATCGAGACGTTCGGCAAGGAGTTGGTCGGAAAACCGTGCGTGATGCGCTGCAAGTTTCAGATGGTGTCAGACACTTGGGTGAGGAACTTGCTGAGAGACGATCGCTTCGTCGGATTCTTCGTCATCGATAGCAAGGGTGAACAGTTTCAGTTCGTGTTCGCAGACAAGGAGAAGCACGGACGGAAACTGATCGCAATGAACAGAGGAGAGAATCTTCTCCTCATTGGCAAGGTTCAGACGGTCGAGTCATCTGTGCGGACCAAGTACTACGCCTTCATGGTTGAAGAGATTCAGAATTAGTCTTTCGAGACGGGCCGCGATTCGGGCCGAACGTCGGTCGACTCCGGCTCTGGGGTGGGTTCGGCCTGGCCGCTGCGTTGCGCCAGAACCCACCGCACCGAGCCGTAGTGTAGCCGGGCGTAGTCGAGCGTTCAGCGCGCCCCGTGCGGTGGGGGCGCGCGGCTATCGTCGTTTCGCAGCGCGGGCGAGCGCAAGGAAGTGACAGCGCATCGGGCGGCGCTCCCGTTCGCGCTCGTCGCGCCAGTGCTGACGAACGGCTTCCTCCGCCAGCATCTTCGCCCGGTTCGCGCCGAAGAACACTTGATATGCGGCCCGTAGCGCGGCGGCGAACGCTGGGGCCGCAAGCCAGCGGTAGACCGTCGCCCGGTGGACGCACGCCAGCCGCGCGGCCACGGCGATTGTCGGGCGCTCCGCGAACGCGGCCAGGAACCGCCGTTGGCGCTCGCTCAGGGCGGGCGTGTCAACATTTCTTAGCTTTGTGTCGCAAGTGTCGCGTGCCGTCGCGTCGGTCGGTGCGCTCATCGTCGGCCCTCGGTTGTCGGGTTCGGGGCGGCGCGCGTCGGCGCGCCGGTCGCGGGTATCAATCGGCGCTTGATGCGGTGACAACGGCCCCGACCAGTGCCCGGATCGCGGCGCGGATGTGGGCGGGCAGGTTGGGCCATGCGGCCACGAGCGCGGCCAGTTCGGGGTCGATGATGGACGATTCCGCGGCGAGTGCGCCGGATTCTGCGCCGCCCGCTTCGCGGATGTGCGGTTTCCGAGAGGTATTTGCGGGGTGTTCAGCCCCCGATAGGGTCACTCGCCCGCGGCACCCGCCGCGGGCGTCTGTGTTTCCACTCCGGCGACCAATCTACCACCGCATTTCATTCGGCATAACAGATAATCACCAAACGAGTTCGGTCGCGTGTACCGCTCCGGGTGGCCATCCGTGCTTGGCAGATCGCGGCTCACAAGGTACAACTTTCCTTGCCGTTGGACGGCACCTCGCCCGACCCACCGGTTCCTGACACACGATGTGAACGGGCCGCAGTTGAGAGGACGCAACCCATGGCGCGTCGAAGCGCCGACCCCGAGAGTTGTTCCAGCTCGAAATCGCCCTCCACAGGGCTTCGCCGCTCGGATCGCTTCCTGATCGGTTTGCACCCGTTCGATCGGGTCGTTTTCGTTTCTCACGTCCAGCCGGACCCGGACAGCCTCGGCAGTATGCTCGGGCTGGCGCACCTAGTCGAATCGAGGCTGGGCAAGCCCACGGTCATCACCCGCGACGGCCTCATCAGCCGCGCCGAAAATCGGGCGCTGGTGGACGTACTCCACCTCGACCTCGTCCCGGTGGAAGAGGTCGAGTGGGGGCCTAACGACGCGGTGGTGATGGTGGACAGCCAGCCACGCACCGGACGGCACACGTTTCCCGAAAACGTGCCCCTGTACGCTGTGCTCGACCACCACGACACGCCGGGCGACCTCGAAGGCGTCGCGTTCACTGACATCCGGTGTACCCACGGCGCGACCTGCACCCTGGTCACGAAATACCTGATGGAGCAAGACGCTCCGATCCCCGAAAAGGTCGCCACCGCCCTGCTATACGGGATCGAAACGGAAGTGACCGGCTACCCGCGCGAGGCCAGTCCCGCCGACGACGCGGCCCTCATCTCGCTGTACCCGCTCGCCGACAAAGACCTGATCGCCCAGATCCGCAACGCCCGGCTGCCACACAGCTACTTCGAGTGCATGTTGCAGGCGATGCAAAGCTCGTTCATCTACGACCGACTGCTCATCAGTTGGGTGAACCCGCTGCCGCAACCGGAGCAGGCCGCCGAAGTCGTGGACTTCATGATCCGGTTCGAGAAGGTCGAATACGCCTTCTGCGGCGGGGTGTACGAGGACACGCTCGTGCTGTCGGTGCGGTCCTCGATCGAGAACGCCCGCGCCGGCGAAATCCTGCGGCAAGTGGTAGGGAAGATGGGCCGCGCCGGGGGCCACGACCGCCGCGCCGGTGGGGCGATCCCCCTCACCAGCACCGCCCCGAGTGCGATCGAAGACCTGCAAAGCGAACTGCGCCGCCGGTTCCTGAAGGCGCTGAAGATCGACGACGTGCGCGGCCAGCGCCTCGTCCCCCTCCGCGAGATGCTCGAAAACCTCCAGTCGTAATCTTTCGCCTTGAGTCGGTTCCCAGAACGCACGCGGGTCCAGGCACGAAGCCTACACTCAACTCCCCAACCCGGCACCCTGTCCGATTTTGCAACACGGACCGTTCGCCAACTGTCCAACTGTGCTACCCAGACACTTGGCGGGCTGTCTCGGCGTTTTCACTTCGCGCCGGCGCACGATTTGCGCACTAGCATTCGCACCACGCTCAAAGGACGGCCAAAACTTCGGCCGAGTTGCCCGAAATCCTGAAACTATTTGTGGTTTGCGACGATCTTATTTGCAGTGCGATAGGCTGACGCGACGGATTCTGGCACGGCCATTGCAGCGGAAAACCGCTCCATTCGCCCACAATCTGCTGGTTTGTTGAAAGAATCACAAGACACGGCCCCTATAGTATCTCACAGGTCGGGGAAATAGAACCTAGCGAGGGCGGTTTCGCCAGTACTGTTCTGCCCCGATTAGCACCGAACCCAACCCGGCCCGGTTGCCTCAGTTACGACTGCGGCACCCTGAAACGGGAGGACTACCATGGCACGCCAAGACGCACTGCTCCGACTTCACAAAAATCTGATTGCCCGGCGCACCGAACTCCGCAAGCGACTCGGCCTCGATCTTGCGGAACTTGGGCACACCAAGCACTCTTCCGCGTCCGGGGATGTGGCCGACGCCGCGTTCGACGCCAGCGGCGAAGAAATCGCCTCGACGTTGGCCGAACTCGAAGCCAAAGAACTGGCCCAGATCGAGCGGGCGCTCCGGCGGCTGAAGGCGGGCACCTACGGCAAGTGTGAGGTCTGCTCGCTCACCATCCCGGTCACGCGGCTCAACGCCTTGCCCTTCAGCACGTTCTGCGTGAAGTGCCAGCGTGAGATGGAATCCGAGGGCGGGTGGAACGGCGCGAACGGCCATACCGACTGGGGCCGGATCGCCGACGGCAGCCCGATGGAGGACCGCGAAGTCAACATCTCCGACCTCGAGCGCTCGGCCTGAGCCGGCAACACCGGTTGCACCGGTCGTGCGAAGCCCGCAGCCTGCACAGGCTGCGGGCTTTTTTCGTATCGCGCCGCGCGGACGGTGCCGCCCCGGGCGCGTTTACCGGTCCGGGTTGCGCGCCCGCTTCCGCCGGCGAGTAGAGTGGAACAGGTTGCGCCGGCGCGCGTCACACGAGCCGCCCGAACGCACCGACTTTCATTCAAGGGAGCCGTCATGCGCGGGAAGCTGGCGCTGGTCGCGGGGTGCGGGCTGTGTGCGTTCCTCGGCGGGCTCGTCGCGCAGGTGTGGTTCTCGAATCCCGGCACCGTCGCAGCCCAACCCGGTCCGCCGCTACCGCCCGTGCCCGACCTGCTCGGCGCGGACAAGCCGGCCGCAGAGCGGTTCCAACCGATCGTGAAGCAGTTCAGTTCGTCGGTCGTCGCGGTGGACGCTGTCAAGCCGCCCGCGCCCGGCTCCAAGACCAACCAGCCGGAGGAAGAGTCCGGGTCCGGCGTGATCCTCAAGTTCCCCGGTGCGAGCGGCGTCGTGGTCGTGACCAACTACCACGTCGTCGGCGCGGCGGCCGCGGGCAAGGTGTACGTCACCCTCTCGGACGGCCGGATCGTTCAGCCGGCGCGCATCTGGACCGACCCGGAATCGGACATCGCGCTGCTGAACATCGAAGACGACACGCTGCCCGCCGCCACCCTCGCGGACAGCGACCGCGTCAAGCGCGGGCAATGGGTGCTCGCGTTCGGCAGCCCGTTCGGGCTGAACCAGACGGTGACGCACGGCATCCTCTCGGCCACCAACCGCGGCCAAATCTCGCTCGGCTCGACGATCCGCATCAAGGAGTTCCTGCAAACGGACGCGGCCATCAACCCCGGCAGCAGCGGCGGGCCGCTCGTGGACCTCGACGGCAAGGTGGTCGGCATCAACACGGCCATCGCGTCCAAGAGCGGGAGCAACAGCGGGGTCTCGTTCAGCATCCCGTCGAACATGGTGAAGCGGATCGCGGCACAGCTCATCGAGAAGGGGAGCGTGACCCGCGGCTACCTGGGCGTACAGCTCGCGACCGCACTGGAACCGGCCGAGGCGCTGCGGCTGGGCCTGACCCGCGTGAGCGGGGCGCTGGTGGAGATCGTCCACCCGAACACGCCCGCCAGTACCGCCGGTTTGCGGATCGGCGACGTGATCCTTCAGATCGAGGACATCGCGGTGCGCGACGAGAACCACCTGATTAATACGGTGTGCGCGCTGCCACCGGGCCAGCGCGTCAAGTTGACCGTGTGGCGCGACAAGAAGGCGATCGCGGTTGATGTGACGGTCGGGGAGTACGCCGGACGAACGACGCGCAGCGCGCGGCCGTGACCGCGGGCGACGCTTCTCTTCTGTAGCCGGCCTCTGTGCGGCCGGAGCTACCCGCGCGAACGGACGATGCGAGAACCGCGGACGTGACTCGTGCGCGTTGCACCGGGGTCACAGTCCCCGGCTACAGAATGGCGGGTAGTAAACGAAAGCGGGCCGCCCTTCGTGGCGGCCCGTTGTGTTACTGGTTGCGAGCGAATGAGTGTTAGTCCTCGTCCTTCTTCTTACGCAGGAAGATCATCAAGCCGACGAGCGCGAGGAGCGCCACGAACATCCCACCCATCACCCACCAGTTCCCCAAGAAATCCATGATCGTTCCCCTAGTTTGGCCCTTTCCGGGCGCTCGATGATTGGTAGCACGGCCGGTGCGAGTCAGTCTGTCACGACCGTGCCACCTGCTGTGAAAAAGCATCAGTGTTCTACCCGCCCCCGTGGGGTGATGCAAGCGCCCGCCGAAAAAACCTTGAAATACTCACCAACCCCGCGCCTTGCCACCGCGCCGGCGCGCCGCAAGATAACGGTTGCGGGCGTTAGAACTTTCGACATCGAGAGACCTCTCCTCTCTCTCGGCACCAGTGGACGACGATGAACGCGACCGGCCTGGAACGGGTTCGTACCGGCAACCTCCTCTACACGGACGACATCGGGCACGACGCCTGCGGGATCGGCGGCGTTGCCGCCCGCGACGGGAAACCGTCGGCCGAGGTGCTGCGAAAAACCGTTCTCGCGCTGCGCGCGATGGAACACCGGGGCGGCGTGTGCGGCGACGCGGGCGACGGCGCGGGCATCCTCGCCGCCATCCCCCAAACCTTCTTCCGCGAAGAGGCCAAGCGGCTGAAGCTCGACGGCGCGCGCGACCTGCGCGCCGAAGACGCCCTCGCCGTCGGCGTGCTGTTCGTCTTCGAACAAGACCCGGCGCGCGCCGAACAGGTCCGCGCACTCGTGCGCGAACTCACGGCCGGTGGCCCGGTCAAGCTGCTCGGCTTCCGCACCGTACCCACGAACGAGGACGTGCTCCCCGCGAAGGCGCGGACCACGCGCCCGGCCGCCATCGAACACGTCCTCTTCAAGACCGAAGGCGACCCGGCCGCGGCCGACCGCTGGCTCTTCTTGCGCCGGCTCGAACTGCGCCATCGACTCACCGCCGCCGGCTTGAACGCATACCTGCCGACGCTATCCGCACGCGTGATCGGCTACAAGGGGCTGTTCACCAGCGGGCAACTCGCCGACTTCTACGCCGACCTCACGAACCCGGCCTTCGAGACCGGCATCGCCACGTTCCACCGCCGCTATTCGACCAACACCTTCCCCAACTGGACGCTCGGCCAGCCGTTCCGCCTGACCTGTCACAACGGCGAGATCAACACCGTTCGCACGAACCGCAACGCGGTCAGCGCGTTCGCCCGCGCGCTGAACCCGCCGCTGCCCGGCGGCGACCTGCTCACGCCCAAGATGAGCGACTCCGCCAGTCTCGACGAGTGGGTCGAGTACCTGATGCTCCAACAGAACTGGAGCATGTTGCGCGCGCTGCGGTTGAGTATCCCGCCGGTTTGGGACACCGAAGCGGACGTGTGGGGCCAAGAAGCGTTCGACCTGTTCACCTACTACCGGCGCACGTTCGGCAGCCTCGCCGCGTGGGACGGTCCGGCGGGGATCATCGGCACCGACGGCCGAATGCTCGTCGGCCTCGTGGACCGCATGGGCTTGCGCCCGGTGCGCTGGTGCTCCGACCACCGCGGCTGGCTGTACATCGGCTCCGAGTCCGGCGTGTACGGCCTCGACAACACCACCATCGTCGCCAGCGGGCAACTGCAACCCGGCCAAATGATCGCGCTGGACACGGCCACCGGCGAGCGCCTCGACAGCTACCAGATCATGAGCCGCGTCGTCGCGGAGGCGAAGGACGACCTGGGCGACGTGCGCGAGCTGAACCGCCGGCAGATCGTCATCCCCGAAGGGTTCGACTACACGCGGCAGGTCGACGACACCGTGGGCGCAATGCTCGCGGATCGAACGTGGTCGCTCGACCACCTGCTCCAAGCGGCCGGGTGGGACTTCGACCGCGCGGTGTTCGTGCGCGACATGGCGAAGCTCAAGAAGGAGCCGCTGTCGAGCATGGGCCACGACCGCGTGCTCACGGTGTTCAGCCAGCACCACCCGACGCTGTTCAAGTACCTGCAACAGACGTTCGCGGAGGTGACGAACCCGCCCATCGACCCGTACCGCGAGGGCGGGGCGATGTCGCTGGCGACCTACCTGGGCCGCGCTCAGGCGACCCCCGGCCGCACGGCCGGGGGTGACGACGCCCTTCCGTTGCGCCAGATGGAGCTCCCCTCCCCCGTCATCTCGGACGCCATCGTCGAAGAGATTCGGCTGAACGAGGTGCTGGCGTTCGAACTGCTCGACGCCACGTTCCCGTTGTCCGGCGGGGCCGAGGCGCTGAAGGCGAGCCTCGTCGCGCTCCAGAGCGCCGCGGAGAAGGCCGTTCACGCCGGCAACCACGTCCTGTGCGTCTCGGACAAGGAAGCCTGCAAGCGCGGCATCTTCCCCATCCCGTCGCTGCTCGCGCTCGGCGCGGTACACCAGTACCTCTGTCGGCAGGGCTTGCGCGACAAGTGCAGCCTCATCGTCCAGGCCGGCGACATCCAGGAGGGCCACGACGTCTGCTGTCTGGTCGCCTTCGGCGCGGACGCGGTTCACCCGTACCTGATGCTGCGGCTGGTGAAGGACGGCCTCACGTTCAAAGACCCGGACTCGAAGAACGAGTTCAGACTCGAACCGCGTGAGGCGCTCGAGAACCTGTTCGCGGCGCTCGAAGACACCATTAAGAAGGTGATCTCCAAGATGGGGATCACCACCATTGAAGGCTATCGCGGGGCACAGCTCTTCGAGGCGGTCGGCTTCGGCCCCGAACTGATGGCGTTCCTCGGCGACTTCCCCTCGCGGCTCGGCGGCATCGGCTTCGCGGAACTGGTCGAGGACGCGCAATGGCGCGTTCAACAGGCCGAGAAAATGACCGTGTTGGGCCGCAACCGCGACTACCACGCCTTCAACGCGAAGGTGCGGATGGCGCTGCGCGACGCCGTGAAGGAGGCGCACCCGGAGCCGGAGCAGGGCGGCGGCGAGATGGCCTACACCGCGCCGCCGGAAGAGGACGACCCCAACGCGCCGAAGCGCGTCGCGGACAAGTTCATCAAGTTTACGGACATGGTGAACACCCGCGTACCCACGGTGCTGCGTGACCTGTTCACCGTCACACCGGCCGCGAAGCCGCAAGCGGCTCACGAGGTTCAGCCGGCCGCCGACATCATCCGCAACCACTTCCGCGGCGCGGCCATGAGCCACGGAGCACTGACCGGCGCGTCGCACATGACCATCGCGGCGGCGGTCAACGAACTCGGCGCGATCAGCAACAGCGGCGAGGGCGGCGAGGCCCGCTGGCGCAACGACCTCCCCGCCCGCGCCTACGGCCCGTTCTGGGACAAGGTCCGCGCGCAGCGGCTGGCGCACCCCCAAATCTACACGCTCGGGGGCGACCTCGCGAAGAGCCGGTTCCGCAGCCGCATCCGGCAAGTTGCCAGCGGGCGGTTCGGCGTCGACGCCGAGTACCTCGTTAACGCCGACGAGCTGTCCATCAAGATGGCGCAGGGCGCGAAGCCC
>SXHE01000183.1 GCA_005773755.1 Planctomycetia bacterium | reverse complement strand
TCCTGCGATTCGAGGCCCATTGCTTCGCCAAAGGGATCAGTTGGGTGGAGGCCAAAACCGCCATCATTCGGGACGCGGTCCGGACCTACTTGGCCCGACCGCGAATCGGCTTTCCAAGACCCCGGACTGCGTAACACCTAGGGGTAATAATCGGTCTTGTGTTGTGTTCCGACCCGAGGTGCCCAAAAATGCCTTGTTGTATAGGGCAAGGTTTTGGAGTACTTCCCACGCACCGACGATTTCTTGGCCGCTGAGACGCGCAAGCGCCGCGCCAGTTTTCCGGTTCCGTGTCGGGCCGCGCGCTGGCACAATACTCTTACCCTCCCGCCCGCGCCAGCCGACAGGCCCGCACCCACCGAGCGCAATATGGCTTTCCCTCAGTCTCGTCGCAGCTTCCTCGCGTTCAGCGCGTGCGGGCTGCTGTCGCTCCCGCAATGGCAGACGGCGCTCGCGGCCGGCAAGCGCGCCCGCGCGAAGTCGGTGCTGGTGCTGTTCGAGCAGGGGGGCGTGTCGCACATGGACACCTTCGACCCCAAGCCGGACGCGCCCGCCGAGCACCGCACCCCGTTCGACACCATCGACACCGCCGCGCGCGGGATGCGGTTCACCAATCTGCTGACGCGCACCGCGAAGCACGCCGACAAGCTCACCGTCGTGCGGTGCATGACGCAGCCGAAGCCGGGGATCGGCAACAGCCACCCCAAAGGCTCGCAGTACGTGTTCAGCGGTGAGTCGCCGGACGGCGCGGAGACGATGCCCGACATCGGCTCGGTCGTGTCGCACCGCGTCGGCAGCGCGGCCAAGCACCTGCCGCCGTACATCATGGTGCCGGGCACGAGCGAGCAGGAGTACAACACGAAGATCGGGTTCCTCCCGCCACAGCACCGCGTCTTCAAGACCGGCGGCAAGCCGCACGAGCCGACGTGGACCGTGCCGAATCTCGCGCTCGCGGGCATCGCCCCAGAGCGGTTCAAGGACCGCACCGACCTGCTCAGCAACCTCGACGTGGGCATCCCGGGCGCGGACAGCGCGAAGGACGCGAAGACCATCGCCAGCGCCCGCGACCGCGCCGAAGACATGCTCACCAACCCGGCAACCCGCCGCGCCTTCGACCTGCGCGCCGAACCGTTGAAGATGCGCGAGGAGTACGGCCTGGGCCATCGCGGGCAGTGCTACCTGCTGGGCCGCAAGCTGATCGAGTCGGGCGTGCGGTTCGTCACCATCGACTGCCGCGAACCGGCGGCCGCGCAGTTCCCCGGCGGCGGCAACATGAACTGGGACCACCACGACCACATCTACTCGGACAAGGACACGCGGATCAAGGGCGGCGGCGCGGGCGCGGGGCGCTGGGGCATTCACACCTGGCCGATGATGGGCAGCACGGATCGGGCGTTCGCGGCGCTCTTGAACGACATGCACCAGCGCGGGCTGCTGGAAGAGACGCTGGTGTGCTTCGTGACCGAGTTCGGCCGCACCCCGCGGATCAACGACCGCAAGGGCCGCGACCACTGGACGCACTCGTTCAGCGTCGCGTTCGCCGGGGCCGGCGTGCCCGGCGGTCAGGTGGTGGGCGAGACCGACAAGGAAGGCGGGTACATCACCAGCCCGAAGGCGTGCACGTTCGAGGACTACGCGGTCACGATCTACGAGAAGCTCGGCATCGACACGACGAAGCCGCTGCACACGCCCGCCGGCCGGCCGATCTATCCCGGCAAGGACGGCCACGCGATCAGCGAACTGATGTGACCGTTCTTGGCGAGCGGCGCGGCGTAAGCCCGCCGGTGGCTGCCCAACTGAAACTACGCACGCGCGAATGAAGTCGCGTAGCCACCGGCGGGCTTACGCCGCGCCGCTCGCTACTGGTATTTAAGGTGTTCCTCATGCGCTTTGCACTGCTCGCCCTTTTCGCGCTGCCCTCGCTCGCGGTCGCCACGGACGCGCCCGCGCGCATTGAGGTCTACCCGGCGAAGGTCGCGCTCGGCTCGAAGCGCGCGACGGCGCAGTTCGTCGTCACGGGGCACTTCGCGAATGGCGAGACCCGCGACCTGACGCGCGACGCGACCTTCACCGCGCCCACGGCTGTCGAGGTGCGCGGCGGGGTGGCGCATCCCAAGAAGGACGGGAAGGGCGAGATCACCGTCAGCGCCGGCGGGCACACGGTGAAGGTGCCGGTCGAAGTGAGCGGGCAGGCCGGCGCGGACCCGGTGCGGTTCCGAACCGAGGCGCTCGCGGTGCTGACGAAGCACGGCTGCAACGCCGGTTCGTGCCACGGCGCGCCCGAAGGGAAGGGCGGGTTCCACCTGTCGCTATTCGGATACGACCCGCTGATCGACGCCGAGAGCATCGTGCGCGGGGGGCTGAACCGGCGCGTCGATGCGTTCACGCCCGCCGACAGCCTGATGCTGAAGAAGCCGATGATGCGCGTCGCCCACGTCGGCGGGAAGCGGCTGAACAAGGCCGACCCCGGCTACCGGCTGCTCCTGGACTGGATCGCCAACGGCGCGAAAACCGAAGACAAAGATGCGGCGTGCGTGAAGCTGGTCGTGTACCCCGGCCCGAACCGCGTGCTGCGCGCGCCCCACTGGGAACAGCAACTGAGCGTGATCGCCACGTACGCGGACGGCACCGCGCGCGACGTGACCGGGCTCGCCACTTACGAAGTCTCGCACAAAGAGGTACTGTCGGTGTCCGACGCGGGTCTCGTCAGCGGCCACAAGCGCGGGCAGGGCGCGGTCAGCGTTCGTTACCTCGCGCACCTCGAATCGGTCCACTTCACCGCGACCGAAGAGGTAAAGGGCTTCGTCTGGAACAACCCGGCGGGCGCGAACTTCATCGACACGCATGTCCACGCGAAGCAGCGGCAATTGGCCGTGCTGCCGGCGGACACCTGCGACGACGCGACCTTCATCCGCCGCGTGTATCTCGATCTGACCGGCCTGTTGCCGCCGTGGGAGAAGGCGAAGGCGTTCCTCGCCGACCCCGCGGCCGACAAGCGCGCCAAGCTGATCGACGAGTTGCTGGCGAGCGAGGAGTTCGCACGCTACTGGGCGCTCCGCACCGCGGACCTGATGCGCGTGAACGCCAAGACGCTCCCCGAGGGCCGGGCCGACCTGCTCGCGAACTGGCTCATCGACGGCTACCGCATGAACGTGCCTTATGACAAAGCGGTCACGGAACTGCTGACCGCGAGCGGCGACGGGGCGAAGGTGCCGGCCGCGAACTACTTCCTCGCCATCCCCAACCTCGAAGACTTGGCCGAGACGACCGCGCAACTGTTCATGGGGTCGCGCGTGAACTGCGCGAAGTGCCACAACCACCCGTTCGAGAACTGGACGCAGGAGGACTACTACCGCATCGCAGCGGTGTTCACGCGCGTCAAGCGCGCGGGCAAGTCCGCGATGGTGACAATCGCCAACAGCGGCGAGACGACGCACCCGAGTAGCGGCAAGGTGCTCGCGCCCTATGGCGAACCCGTGACCGACGCGAAGGCCGACCGGCGCAAGGGCTTCGCGCGGTGGCTCACGAAACCGGGCAACCCGTTCTTCGCGCGCGTCGAGGTGAACCGCATGTGGTACGGGCTGTTCGGCCGCGGGATCGTTCACCCGGTGGACGACTTCCGCTCGTCCAACCCGCCGGCGATCCCCGAACTGCTCGACGCGCTCGCGGCCGAGTTCGAGAAAAGCGGCTTCGACCGCAAGCACGTCCTGCGTCTGATCTGCAACAGCCGGACCTACCAGCGCGGGACGGCGACGAACACGTTCAACGAGGCCGACGAGGCGCTCTTCTCGCGCTACCCGATCCGCCGGCTGTCGGCGGAGCAGCTTCAGGACGCCATCGGCTTCGCGACCGGCAGCCTTGCCCCGCCCGCGGAACTCGCCGCAGAGATCGCGAAGGCCGAAAAGGAACTGGCCGCGACGCCCACCGACAAGGCAAAGCAGGCCGCGCTGAAGCGGCTCAAGGACCGCGCCAACTACGCGACGCAGCGGCTCACGCCGGAGCAGTCGCCGTTCCTGATGGCCTTCGGCCAGCCGAAGCGCGAGGGGCCGTGCGCGTGCGAGCGCGCCGACGAGCCGACCGTCGATCAGGCGCTGCAACTGCTGAACGGCCCGCTGGTGGCGGGCCGCGTGAACGGCTCCGCGGACATGCTCGCGAAGCTGACCGACGCCGAACTGATGGAACGATTGTGGCTCGCGGCGTTCGCGCGGCTGCCGAACGACGCCGCGCGCAAGAAGGTGAGCGCCCACCTGACGAAGGCCGCGAACCGCCCCGACGCGATCCGCGACCTCGTGTTCGCCGTGGTGAACACCCGCGAGTTCCTGTTGCAGCACTGAGCCGCGCTCGCCTGCGGCTCGCGGCGAACTCACCCGCGCAGCGCCGCCTCGATTCGCGCCCGCACTTCGCCCTTCGGGATGCGCTCCTGCTTGAGCGTGTCGCGGTCGCGGATGGTGACGGTGCCGTCCTTCATCGTGTCGCCGTCCACGGTGATGCAGAACGGCGTGCCGGCCTCGTCCTGTCGGCGGTAGCGCCGGCCGATCGCGCCGCTCTGGTCGTACACCACGTTGAAGTACGGCTTGAGCGAGCGGTACAGCTCGCGGGCCGCGTCGTCCATGCCGCCCTTGTTCACCAGCGGGAAGATCGCGGCCTTGACCGGCGCGAGCCGCGGGTGGAACTTCATCACGCACCGCTTCTCTTCCTTGCCGCTGGCGTCCTTCACCACGTCTTCCGGATGGTACGCCTCGCACAGCACCGCGAGCGTGAACCGATCCGCCCCGGCCGACGGCTCGATGACGTGCGGCACGAACGAGAACTTCGGCTTCTCGTCCTTCTCCAACTGCTTCTTCTGCTCCTCGCGCAGCTTGACCTCTTCCGGCAGCCGGTTCTTGTCGTCCTTGAACGGCGTCAGCCGCGCTTGCAACAGCGCGTTCCACCCCTCCTCGTCGAAGTAGCCCAGGTCTTTGCCGCTGTGCTTCGCGTGGGCCTTCAGGTCGAAGTCGCCGCGGTGGGCCACGCCCTCAAGCTCCTGCGGCTCGTCCGAGAACGGGAACATGTACTCGATGTCGGTGGTGCCGACCGAGTAGTGCGCCAGTTCCTCCTGGCCCTGCTCGCGCGGGATCAGGTTCGTGCTGTTGATGCCCAGCGTGCTGTACCAGTTCTTGCGCAGCTCGCGCCAGTATTCGTACCACTTGCGCGACTCGCTGGGGGGGCAGAAGAACTCGATCTCCATCTGCTCGAACTCGCGCGAGCGGAAGGTGTAGTTGCGCGGGTTGATCTCGTTGCGGAACGCTTTCCCGACCTGCGCGATCCCGAACGGCAGCTTGAGCCGCGTCGAGTCAAGCACGTTCTTGTAGTTGACGAAGATGCCCTGCGCCGTCTCTGGCCGGAGATAGGCTTTGTTCTCCTCCGACTGAACTGCACCAGTGTAGGTCTCGTTCATCAGGTTGAACGCGCGCGGTTCCGTGAGCGTGCCGCCGCAGTTCGGCTCAGGACAGGTGATCTCCTGATCGCGGGGATAGGTTGTAAAGTCGAATGCCTCCCCCGAAACGTTGATGCTTGAGTTCTTGAGCGCTTCAATGACTTGTGGGCTACCGGGTTCGAAGCCCTGAGCACCGAAAGCAGTCACGATCGTGGCCTTGAGTTGCGACTTGTGCGCTTTCTCATCCTGCACTGTGATACGATCCAGTGCTTTCTGAATTGCCTCTCTGTCGTCGGCTTCCACCGCTCGGGCAACTACCGTTCGTTTGGGGTTATTCGCCTGCTCTTTGTTTGCAGCTACGACGGTCGTGATTCGTATTACCTTCAATTTGTCAGCCCGGAAGCGTTTCCGGCACTTCAGGCAGTCTACCATCGGGTCGGAGAACCCGCCGACGTGCCCGCTGGCGACCCAGACCTTCGGGTTCATGATGATGGCGCAGTCGAGGCCGACCATGCGGATCTCTTGCCCGTCCGGGCCGGGCGGCGGGTTGCGGACCATGTCCTGCCACCACGCCTCCTTGATGTTCTTCTTCAACTCGACCCCGAGCGGGCCGTAGTCCCAGAACCCGTTGATCCCGCCGTAGATTTCCGAGGACTGGTAGATGAACCCCATGTCCTTGCAGAACTTGGCGAACTTCGCCATATCGTCGATCTTGTTCGACATCGAAATGCCCTCTTTTGGGGTCGGGCCTGTCAGCGAAGCTTCTCGCGGCCCGACCGATGTGCGAAGCCTTTGGTCTAGGCCCCGCGGATGCAGTGACGCCGCGGGAATCGTGGTGGTTCACGCGCGGCGAGGGACATGATACGGACGGGCGCGCAGAACCTAACCCCCCG
>SXHE01000182.1 GCA_005773755.1 Planctomycetia bacterium | reverse complement strand
TCGCCCATCATCCCCATCGGCATTCCCATCATGCCCATCGGCATCATGCCCTTCATGTCCATCATGCCGGCCATCGGCATCATCCCCTTCATGTCGCCCATCATCATCATGCCGGCCATCGGCATCATGCCGGCCATCGGCATCATGCCCTTGTTGTCCATCGGCATCGGGTTGAGGGCCATTTGCGCCATCATCGCCTGCATCGCGGCCATGTTCGCTTGCTCGATGGCCTTCGCGAGCTGTTGGGCGGCCTGTTGCGGGTCGATCTTGTTGGGCTGGAGCGCGGCCTGGTCCGCGGCCTCCTGGCCCTTCTTCTCGTCGATCTTCTTCTGAACGTCCTTCGCGGCGTCGGCGATCTTGTCGGCCGCGTCCTTCGCCTTCTCGCCGCCCATCATGGGCATGTTCATGGCGAGGTCGTTCTTCGCGCCCTCTTGCTTCATGTTGGCGTCGGCGACCTTCATGCCGGCTTCGGGCACGAGCTTTTCGAGTTCCTTACCGACTTCCTTGGTCGGGTCGTTGAGGTCGCCCTGCTTCTTGGCGATGTCGCCGGTGTCGGGCTTCTTGGGGTCGTTGGCGGCCTTGTCCGCGGCCTTTGCAACGTCCTTCTCGTTCTTCGCCAGTTCGTCGAGCTTGCCCTTCAGTTCTTCCAACTTGGCGATCTCGGCGCGGCGCTCCTCGATGGCCTTCGCCTGCTTTTCGAGTTCGTTCTTCGCCTGTTCCAGAGACTTCAGCGCGTCCTGTTGGTTCGGCTTGGCGTCGTTGGCCTGTTTGTTGTCGAGCTTGTCGGACGCCTGCTTCTGCGAATCGAGCGCCTTGTCGAGGGCCTGTTTCGCGTCGGTGTTCGGCGGGAGCGGCGTGTTGCGCAGGTCGTTGGTCTTGTTGGCGACGTCCTTCTGCGCGGCGGCGGCGTCCTTGTTGCGGGCCTCGTTGCCGGGGTCCTTCGCGGCCTTTTCGGTCTTGGCGTTGGTGTCCTTCTGGTCCTGGATGATCTTGTCCAGTTGCTCGATGGCCTGCTTGGTGGCGGCCAGCGGGTCGGTCTTGGCGAGTTCGGCCGCGGCGATCTGGCGGTCGAGTTCGTCCTTCGCGCCCTTCAGCGCCTCGAGCGCCTTCTCTTGCGGCATCTGCGCGGCGGTGGCGTCCTTCTCGTTGCGGAGCTTGTCTTCGGCGGTCCACTGTTCCTTCTGGGCCTTGCGGATGTCGGCGGCGACTTCCGGGGCCACGTCGTGGGCGGCTTTGGCGGCGTCGCGGGCGGTGAACTCGGCCTTCGTCTGGGCGTTGGCGAGGTCGTTGGTGCGGGCGACCTTCGGGTCGGTCCCGGTGCGGCGGATCTTCTCGACGTCGGCCGGGTCCGGCTTCTCGGCGGTGTCCTTGTTCACCTTCGTCTGCGCGTCGATGGCCTTCTCGACCTGCTTCTTGGCCTCCTTGAGGGCGTCGAGGCGGGTGGCGGGCGGGGTGCGGAGCGCGGCGGCGAGGTCTTTCATCTCGCGGGCGTGGCGGCGCTGGAGCGTGCCGGCCTCCAGGAACGCGCCCTTCTTCAGCGCGTCGATGGTCGGCAGCATGTCGGACACGAGCTTCGCGCCGCGCGAGGTGGCCTCGGCCTTCTCGACCCGCGCGAGCTGCTCCGGCGACAGCAGCTTGGCGGTCACCATCGCGTTGATCTGCTTGAACACGGACACGACCTCGGCCCGCAGGTCGCCCTGTTCGTTCACCAGTTCGTCGCGGTCGTCGACCACCACGCCGCGGCGGACCGGCAGCGTGCTGTTGGTGTGCCCCTCGGTCACGAGCTTGATCTGCTTGTCCGCGGCGCGGTCCAGGCGGTCGGCGGCCTCGTCCAGGTTCTTGATGACGTCGAGCTGGCCGAGCATCACCTTGAGCTGCTGCACGACGGCGAGGTGCTTGGCGTACGCGGCCTTCTGTTCGGCGGTGGCGGTGGCCGGGTTCGGCGCGGTCACGGCCTTTTCGAGGTGCGCGAGCACCTCGGCGATCTGGTCCTGGCTCAGCCCCTTCAGCCCGTCGGCCACGTCGCGGAGCATCTTCTGCTCGGCGGTGACGGTCAGCCGCTGGAAGGTCATGGCGTCGAGCGTCGAGGAGGCGCGGCGCACGGCCTCGTCCACCTTCGCCTTGATTTCCTTCTGCTTGTCGCGCTGCTTGGCCGGGTCGAGTTCGTTCGACCGGGACGAGGCGAGCGGCACCAGCGTCGCGACCAGCGCGAGGGCGGCAGCGAAGCGGACACGGCGACCGGCGGTCATCGGCGGGCCTCCTTGAGGCGTGTGGGGTGCGCGGAGCGGCACCCCGGTGAGGATTCTGTAAGTATCTGATCGATACCAGAAGAAAGCAATCGGAAATTTTCGGCCCGGTTACGCGGCCGTTGCGCGCCCGTTACACTGTGCGGCACACGGAAGCCCTGTGTGCCGATCGCGTCACTTCTTCGGCTCGTCCATCGGCTTCTTCGGTTCGTCCTTCGGCGTCTCCGTCGGCGGCTTGAAGACGTTCTGCTGGTCCTTCGCGAGGTCGCGGAGCTTGTCCTGGAGTCGCTTGTTCTGCTCGTCCCGCATCTTGGTCGCGGCGTAGGCCTCGTCTCCGGTCACCACGATCTTGCGGCGCGATTCTTTGGTGTAACCGGGCAGGGCGCGGGCCGGGTTCTTGTCGTACGCCTCCACGAACAATTCAACCGTGTCGCCGATCTCAAGTTTCGCGGGCTTCACTTTCTTGGCGTCGTCCGGGTCGGGCAGGTACTTGACCAGCCCTTCCACCTCGAACATGTATCGGCCGCCGGCGTCCAGTCCGGCCGGTGTTTCCGGGAACGGCGCGGGGAACGAGTAGAACTCGACGTTCACCCGGAACCGCTCGGCCCGGCTCAGCTTCAGCCACGACTGCTCGAACAGCCCCAGATCGAGGACGTAATTGCCCACGACCTTCAGGTCGGCCGTGATGGGCTTGAGCGGGAGCCGGCCGAACACCTTCGCCTCCGCGTCCTGCGCCGGGTGCTGAACGTCGCGGAACCATTCGGGGTACGAGTCGATGGCGACCCCGCGCGGGATCACCCGGTAGCGGACGTTCGCCCGGCTGACGCCCTGGTCGGACCGGGCGTGGTAGATCACCATGACGCGCCCGCCCTCCGGCAGCGGCATCTTGTCGCCCCACTCGTAATCGACCTTGTGCTTCAGGTTCCCCTCGAACTCGTTGGTCGGGTCCGGGTGGCGGGTCGATTCCGGCAGGAACGCGACGGTCGGCGGGCGGTCCTCCAACATGCGGATCACGCGCCGGATCGGCACCGCGTTGGGGAAGTCGCGGTCGTCGATCAGGTCGATCCGGTAGCCGATCATCTTGTCGGTGGTGGGGAACCGCCAGGCCGCGGTCTTGCGCTCGCTATCGACCGCGCCGGGCGCGACGGCCGGCAGCTCGCGCTCGCGGATGCCGTCGCGCTCGATGGGGATCAGCAGCGCGCTCTTGACCGGCTTGGTGAACGACGCCTCGAGCTGCACGTCGGACAGCGGCAGCGCGTCGATCACCTCGCCGCGCTTGGCCCCGTCGTTCTGGCGCTCGTACCGCGCGCCGTCGGGCTTGGTGCCGAGGAACTTCGGCAGGATCTGCCACACCTCGATCTCGCTCACCTGCGGGGGGGCCTCGAACTGGACGAACCCCTGGTCGCGCGAGCGGCCGTTGCCGAGCCGCGCGCGGAACGCGAAGTCGCGCGACGACGCCGGCAACTTGGTGGTGAAGAGCGCCCCGCCGTCGGTCTCCTTCTCGAACTTCAGGTCGTAGTACTCTTCCGCCGGGTACACGGTCTCGACCCGATCCAACACGGCGGCGCGGTGTTCCTCACCCTTCGCCTCGGTCAGAATCTTCGTGAGCGAGGCCTCAAGTTCGGCCCGCGGCAGTTCCTTGTCCTTCAGTCCGTCGAGCTTCGCGCCCACGATCTCTGGCAACTTCTTCTTCAGGTCGGCCAGCGCCTGGGCGGACAGCTTGCGGTACGGCACCGGTTCGATGCGGACGCGGCCGACGGCGCTCGGGTCGTAGTCGCCGGTGACGTGATACCGGATCACCACTTCGGCCCCGTTCGGCCACACCTTCTGCGTCTTGTTCGCCAGGTGGATCGTGCGCGGGATCTCGACGCTCATGAACATCTGCCGCTTGAGCAGCACGGTCGCCAGCTCCGTCTTTACGGCCGCGAACGCGGCCCAGCCGACCAACACCGGCAGCGCGACGGCCGCCGCGAACAGCACGCGGTTGTAGTTCACGAGCTTCAGCAGGTTGTGCCGGTCGGCCAGATCACCGGCCTCGCGGGTGACCTCGGCGATGAGGACCTTCGACATGCCCTGCGTTTTCGCGTCGGGCCGGTTCAGTTGCACGGCGGTGACGAGCCGGTGCCCGAACTCCGGGATCGCCTTCTCCGCGGTGCCGGCGAGTTCGTCCACCGGGGGCGTGCGCCGCCACGGGCGCACCAGCAGGAAGTACGCGAGCGCCCCCGCGAGCCCGAGTTGGGCCAGCGTCATGGAGTAGCGGAGCCACTTGGGGCTTTCGTCCGCGATGGCGTTCGGGTCCCAGTCCTCCGCGGCGGCGGACCGCGGGGCGAACACCCAGGTGGAGGTGCGGAACTTGCGCCACGACTCGGAGCCGAGGTAGCGGTCCGCGAGCCAGTCCACGGCGCACGCGACCGCGAGCACCGCGCCGACGACGGCGACCCAGCGCCCCGCGCCCCACGCCATGCGGATCACGCGCTCCACGAACCGCCAGCGCGTCAGTTGTCCGATGAGATTCGTCATGCGATGCGTGTCCCGAAAACTCGTCAGTGTTCTTGTGGGGTGGAGGCGTGAAGCCCCCTCACCCGCCGCCCGCAAAGCCGGGCGTCGACCTCGCCCCGCAAAGCCGGGGCGAGGTAATACCCTCTGCTCCTCTTCAGCCACACGGCGCGCGTTGCTTGTGAGTCGCGCGCTGTCTG
>SXHE01000012.1 GCA_005773755.1 Planctomycetia bacterium | reverse complement strand
GCGGGTCAAGAAGTTTCCACCGCGCCGCGCGTATGATGACTCCAGGCGTACACCGGAGGCGAGAACGTGGCGACACCATACGAAGACCCCGGCCCGACCCGCGCCGAGGTCGATGCCTGGACCGGACCGGCCGTGCTGGAGTTCGGCGCGGACTGGTGCGGGCACTGCCAGGGCGCGCAGGCGCAGATCGCGGAGGCGCTGGCGGCAAGCGCCGGCGTGCGGCACGTCAAGGTGGCCGACGGCACGGGGAAGCCGCTGGGCCGGTCGTTCGCGGGGCCGCTGTGGCCGACGCTCGTGTTCCTCACGGACGGGAACGAAGTGGCCCGCGTCGTGCGCCCCACCGACGCGGACGAACTGCGCCGCGCCCTCGCGGCCCTCGGTTGATCGAAAGGGACGCGATGCGGCTCAAACGCGCGCTGCTGTACCTGCTCGCGGTGCTCTTCGTCGCGGCCGGGGTGTATCACTTCGTGAACCCCGGTCGGTACGTTCGTATCATGCCGCCGTACCTGCCGTGGCCCCACGAACTGGTGCTCGTCAGCGGGGCGTTCGAGGTTCTCGGCGGCGTCGGGCTGCTGATCCCGCGGCTCCGCCGCGCGGCGGCCTGGGGGCTGATCGCGCTGCTGGCGACCGTGTTCCCGGCCAACGTCCACATGGCGGTGAACGCGGGGCTGTTCCCCGAGGTGCCGCCCGCCGTGCTGTGGGCACGGCTGCCGCTGCAAGCGGTGCTGATCGCCTGGGCGCTCTGGTTCACACGAAGGGAGAAATGATCGCGATGGCCGACCTCGCTACTGTGCTCGCCGCGCTCGCGGACCACACGCACAAGCCCGCGACCGCGCACGAACTCCGCGCCCAGCCGGGCGACATCTTTGGGCACCCGGCGCTAACCGCGCTGATGCAGTTCGCGCACGGGCTGGGTTCGCGCGCGGAGGTGGACGCGGCGCTCCCGGCCATCGGGCCACTGGTCCGCGCCGCCGACCCGTTCCGCGGCGCGACGATCGCGCTCTGCTGCGGCACCATCGTCGAGTGGGGGGCCGACGCCGGCGGCGTGTTCCCGCACCTGCTCGCGGTGCTGCCGCGGCACCTCGCGCTCGCGCGCCGCGCCATCGCGCGCAAGGGCGTCGCGCCCGCGGTGCTGTTCGACGACGACCCCGAAGCCGCGCGCGCCGCGGCCGGGCTGACGTACCTGCTGCTGGCGACGATGACCGTGATCTGCCGCCGGGCCGCGTACCGGCAGGCGCTCCGCGCGAACGCGGAGATCGTGGAACACGTCGCGGCGCTGCGCGCGGCGCACCGCGAAGCCGGTTTCGTCGCTCAGGTACTCGACCTCACCGACGACATGGAACTGATCGTCCTCGCGCCGGCGGAACAGAAGGGCTTCCGTGTCGCGCTCGAGGCGGTCGCCAGTAACGCCCACATGTTCACGCTGTTGCAAGCGGCGCTGATCGACGGCGGGCACCTCGCGGGCGAGCCGTGCGACCCGGAGGTGGTCGCGGTCGCGCGCGGCGAGCGCCCGCACGAGCGGCTCCTCTCCGATCACGCCCGGTTCAACTTCGTAACCCATAGCGGCCTGAACACCGACGGCTCGCTCGACGGGTTCAGCAGCCTGATCGGGTTGCCGGTCGAAGGCACACCGGCCGGCATCCAGCGGCTCGACAGCGTGCCGATCCTGTTGGTCGGGCCGAACGTGCTCCGCTCGCGGGCGTGGGACAGCAACTTCTTCGCCGGCATCCACGACGCGCTCCGCTCGCGCGCCGAAGTGATCGAGGTGCTGCCCGCGGGACAGGTGGCCGACTGGCTGGGCCGCGTCCGGCAAAGTCGGCGCTGATCGGTGAAATGGCCCCGCGCGCGGGGCGTCGTTCCGGTGATCGCCCTTCACCGGAGGGTCGCCGTGCGCCTCTCACTCGCGGGTCAACGTCGCGTCATCTGGTCGGGCACCATCGCCGCGGTCGCGGTCCTCGCGTACTGGCGGTTCTTCTCGGACGGGCTGCCCATCATCTGGGGTCCGAGCGCCCGCGCCTCGGAGATCGCCGAAGGGCGCGAGCTGTTCGAGCACGAGTGGACGCCGAACGACGCGCGCGCCGGGGGCGACGGCCTCGGCCCGGTGTTCAACGCGAAGTCGTGTTCCGCGTGCCACTTCCAGGGCGGTCTCGGCGGCGGCGGCAACGTCGAGCACAACGCGACCAGTTTCGAGGTGTTCCCGCGGCCGGACGACCCGCGGTTCCTCACCGGCACGGTCCACAACTTCAGCACCAACCCGGCCCACAAAGAGACGGCGCGCAAGCTGCGGCAGATGTACCCCACGGTGCCCGCGCGCGAGGTGCGGACCGGCGACCCGCGGTGCCCGACCACGCGGACCGCGCCCGAGTACGACCCAGTTCACACACAGTCCGTGCAGACCACGGCCCTGTTCGGCGCGGGCTGGGTGGACCTGATCTCGGACCGCGCGATCCTGAAGAACGCCCGCAACCGCGGGGTGCGCACGGCCTTCAAGGAAATGAGCGTCGAGTTCGACAGCATCCCGGTCGGCCGGGTGCGGCACGTCGCGGGCGGGGTCGGCAAGTTCGGCTGGAAGGCGCAATTCGCCACCCTCGAAGAGTTCGTCGCCGCGGCGTGCGCGAACGAACTCGGCCTCGGCACTCCGACCGTGGAACAGGCCCGGCCGCACGCGGCCCCACACGACGACGCCGCGCCGGACCTCACGAAGCAGCAGTTCCGGGCGCTCGTGGCGTTCGTGAAGACGCTGCCCAAACCGGTCGAAGCGGGAGGTGTTCCCGAGGCGGCCCGCGGGAAGGAGCTGTTCGGCACGGTCGGCTGTGCGGTGTGCCACGTTCCCGACATGGGCGGCGTAAAGCGCGTCTACAGCGACTTCCTGCTCTACAGCCTCGACGACCCGCAGCCCGGCGGGGGCGAGTACGCGGTCGGCCCGTCGCCGCTGTTCGGCCTGCCGGCGCGCCCGGACGGCGACCCGAAGCCGAACGAGTGGAAGACGCCGGCGCTGTGGGGCGTCGCGGACTCCGCCCCGTACCTGCACGACGGCTCCGCGCCGACGCTGCACGACGCGATCCTGAGACACGGTGGCGACGCGCGGAGTGTGCGCGACAAGTACAATACACTCGACCCCGGCGACCGGGCCGCGCTGCTCGCGTTCCTCGGAACGCTCAAGGCCCCGCCCGACGCGCCGCCACTGAGCAACCCGTCGGTAACGACACTGGGCAAGAAGTGACCGACCGCAAGCGACCGACCGCGGCCGAACTGAAGGCCGCGAAGAACAAGACCGTGCCGGACGTGATCGGACCGGGGCTGGACGTGTTGTTCTGCGGCATCAACCCCGGCCTGTACACGGCCGCCATCGGCCACCACTTCGGGCGACCGGGCAACCGGTTCTGGCCCACCCTCCACGCCGCCGGGTTCACCCCACGGCTGTTCGACCCCAGCGAAGAACTCGAATTGTTGCCGCTGAAGCTGGGCGTCACGAACGTCGTCGCGCGCGCCACCGCGACCGCCGACGAACTGAAGCCGCGCGAGTACAACGCCGGCGGACGCGTCCTGGAAGCGAAGGTGAAGCGGTTCGAGCCGCGCTACCTCGCGGTGCTCGGCATCGGCGCGTACCGGGCCGCGTTCGCGCGCCCGACGGCGACCATCGGGTTGCAGGAACACGCGATCGGCGAGACCCGCGTGTGGGTGCTGCCCAACCCCAGCGGGCTGAACGCCCCCTACCAGGGGGACGCGCTGGCGCGGGTGTTCCGCGCGTTGCGCGAGACACTGTAGCCGGACCGGGACCTCAGTCGGGACCGCCGTCGTGCTCCGGGTCGCTCGGGCCGTCCTGCGCCTTCCGGTCGGAGATGTCGCGAATGGCCGCCGAGAAGATGTAACTCCCCTCCCACGGGAACGCCGTGATCGTCACCTCGGCGGGGACGACTCGATCGTCCCGGGCGAGAACCGCGAGTTCCAGCGGTCGGTCGAGCACGTGGGCCTCGCCGGTCGCCACGAAGCGGGCCAGCCCGCGGACGTGGACATCACGGTGCGCCTCGGGAATGATCGTCTCGGCCAGGGAGCGACCGTGGACCTCGCCGCGCGACCAGCCGAGCAGGCGCTCGGCCTTGCGGTTCCACTCGGTGATCCGCCCCTCCGCGTCCATGCAGATGCAGGCGTCGGACGCGCGGTCGAGCAGTTGGCGCGTCCGCGCCTCGCTCCGCCGCAAGGCCACCTCGGCTTGCTTGCGTTCGGTGATGTCGCGGCCGACCGCGAAGATCACCCCCTCCTCCGGGATCGACTGCGACGTCCACTCGCACCACCGGTAGTTCCCGTGCGCATCGCGGATGCGGCTGTGAAAGCGGATCGTCGGCAGCCCGCGTGAGAGCTTCTCCACTTCGGCCGCGATGGCCTCGCGGTCGTCCGGGTGGGCGAACTCGATGAACGGGGTCGCGAGCAGTTCCGCGGTCGAATAGCCCAGAACGCGGGTGAAGTTCGGGTTCACGCGCCGGAAGTAGCCGTCCAGCCCGGCGATGCATAACAGGTCGAGTGTCAGATCGAAGAAGCGGACGAGGTCGCGCTCGGCCCGCCGCAGGTCGGACTCGATGTACGCGTTCAGCGCCGCCAGCACGGCCTGCGCGTTCTTGGGTCGGGCGTCCGGGATCGGGGTGAGGCACCACTTGGCCAGCGCCACGAGGTCGCGGGCCGCGGGGGAAGCGTCGAGGCGGGTAAACGCTTCGGTCAGGTCGCCGCGCGCGGCGCGGGCGCGGACCCGGTGGGCACTCGTGCCCAGATACGGCGGCTGACCGGTCAGGATCGCGCACAAGATGCCGCCCAGCCCGAACACGTCGGTGCGCTCGTCGGTCCGGCTCCGATCCCCTTGCGCCTGCTCGGGGGCCATATACGCCGGGGTGCCGACCGCGCCGCCGAACTCGGTGGCCCCGAGTAACAGCGTGGGCAGTTCCCCACTCCCCTCGTAGATCGCCTCCTCCAGCCCGGGGATGTACACCTTCGCGACGCCCCAATCCATCACCTTCACCACGCCGAACGGGGCGAGCATCACGTTGAGCGGCTTCAGATCGCGGTGGATCACACACCGGCTGTGGGCGAACGCCAGCGTTTCGCACACCCGTGCGAACACGGCCAGCAGCCCCGGCAACTCCTCGGCGGGGTTCGCGCGCCGTTCGAGGCGGGCGGCAAGTGTCTCCCCATCGACCAGCGGCATGACGAAGTACGGGCACCCGTCCGCCAGTTCTCCCTCCTCGTACACGGGGATGATGCCGGGGTGCTGCAGCAATCCGGTGACGCGGGCCTCTTCGAGAAAGCGCTCGCGGTACGACGACTTGTCTCGGTGCGCGTCGAGCAGCACCTTGATCGCGAGATCGCGCCCCAGTTTCGGGTCTTCGGCGGCGAGCACCACGCCCATACCGCCGCGCGCGATCTCGCGCGCCACGCGGTACGGCCCTACGAGCGCGGGGAGGGGAAGCGAGGAAACCGGCACGGCGAGTGCCGAGTCCTCGCGCGTGATCGCGTCTGCCGAGCCGGCCGCGGCCGGGAACGCGGGTTGGTCGTCCGTCCGCTCCGGGTCGAGCGCGCGGTCGGGGGGGGATGTGGGGGGAATAAGGGGATCCGACACGGCTGGCTCCCAAATGGGACCGCCGCGATTCCGGACTACGGGCGTCCGCGCCTTGTACCACGGAACCACGGCGGGCATTGGCCGGGCGCGGCCAATGAGGGTGAAGCACCGCCGATCCCATACTGACGCGCTTTGGAACAATGTCAACAGCGCCACGGCAGAACGTCCGCGATTTTTCGACCACTTCCGGCCGCGTCAAATTGTTAATGTTCCTCACTTCGGCTGCTCTTGCCCCGCCGATTCCAACTCCGGCTCGCTGCGCGCGACGTAAACCGCGGTCGTCAGGTCCGCGGTCACGTTCACCGTGGTGCGGCACATGTCCAGGATGCGGTCCACGCCCAGCACCAGCGCGATCGCGCCCGCGGGCACGCCGACCTGAACCAGAATCAGCCCGATGAGCGGGAGCGAGCCGCCCGGCACGCCGGCCATCCCGGTCGCGGTCAGGATGCACAGCACCAGCACAACGAGTTGCTGGCCGAGGGTCAGGTCGATGCCGAACGCTTGCGCGAGGAACAGGACCGTGACCGACTCGAACAGGGCCGTGCCGTTGTGGTTCATGCTCGCACTCAGCGGCAGCACGAATCGCGACACCGTCGGCGGCACGCCCAGTTCTTCCTCCGCGCACTTCATCGCGGTCGGCAGTGTCGCGCTCGACGAACTCGTGCTGAACGCCGTCACCATCGTCCCGCGGCTCTTGCGGAAAAACTCAATCGGCGACATGCCGCCGAGGAACTTCACCAGCAGCGGCAGCACGATACACAGGTGAATCGCCAGTCCGCCGAGGACCGTGAAGATGAACGCCGCGAGCGCGACCAGAACCTGATACCCAAGTGCGGCGGTGGTGGAGAAGATGAGGCAGAACACCGCGTAGGGGGCGATCCGCATTGCCAGCCGCAGAATGAAGTCCGCGATGAAGTTGATACCCTCGAGCAGTTCGATCATCAGCTTCGCCCGGTCGGACGGCATGCGCGTGAGCGCGATGCCGACGATGATCGCCGTGAAGATGATGGCGAGCATGTCCTGCTTGACGAACGCCTCCAGCGCCTTGCGCGGGACGATGTTCACGAACGTGTTGATGCCGAACCCTTCGTCCCCTTCCTTCTTCTCCAGTTTCTTGCCGGCCTCGTCCTTGTACTGCGCGGTCAGTTCGTCCTTCTTCCCCTGCGGAATCTGGTCGCCCGGCCGGATGGCGTTCACGAGCGTCAGCCCGATGGCCGCGGCGCACGCGGTGGTGACGAGGAAGTAGGTGATGGTCTTGAACCCGACCCGCCCGACGTTCTGCCCGCCGCCGAGCCGCGTCACGCCCACCGCGAGCGACGCGAACACCAGCGGGATGATCGCCATGAACAGCAGGTTCAGGAAGAGGTCGCCGACGGGCTTGGTGACGTACTTCACCACCCCCGCGACGATCTCGCCGCTAATCACGCCCTCGCCCTTGAGGGCGTTGATCGTGCAGCCCAGCACGGCCCCGCCGACCAGCCCAATGAGAATGCGCGTGTGCGGAACCGTGGACGGAGCAGACATGAGCAACTCCCAGGCAAGCGAAGCGTGTGTTCGCCATTGTGGGATTGTGGTGCAGAGTGGCTACCGTGGAAGTGCTTTCGGCAGCGAACCCTTCGGCGGCTTCGGCACGCCTTCGGGCCAGGGCGGGATCGCGCCGCGCTGCTCTTCGCGCAGCAGGTAGCCGACAAAGCGGGGTTCACACCGGCCGACCATGACGCCGGGCAAGTCGTTCAGTTGCCCGGCCTCACGGTAGAGTTGAATGAGGAAGTGCGCGGTAGCGTGGTAGCCCATCCAGTTTTGTGCCCCGTCGAAGCACACATACGCCGCGACGAAGTGTTGTCTCAGGTGCGCGTGGCAGAGCGCGATGCGCGAAGTCCTGTGATCGACACTCCCGAACACACCATTACCACAACGACCGAATGCTTGATGGCGGCTGTAGGCATTGAGTGCTTCGCGATACCGGCCGCTGGCGAAGTGCCAATCGGCAACGTCGCGAAGGTGGTAGTTGCGCTCGACCTCGATGCTGCCGTGTTGCAAACGGGCCGGTTTCGGGGGAGGCTCCGACGGCGAAGTCGGCGCAACCGCGAGCGCGCGATCGGAGGCACTCAGCGCGACAGCGCAGCAGCACAACAGCAAACATCGACGCATGAGAGCGCTCCGACGGGAAGCGTCGCGGTTCGCACAGTATAACCCACCCGCGTGACTTCTGTTGGCTACTGTCAGGGCAAATCCACTGGCCCAGCGCCCTGGCGCGCTGGTATTGGCTTTCTCACCCATATCACGACACGTCCATATCGCGGCAGTTGGAAAGCTTGGCAAGGCGAGCACGTCACGTGCGCGGAGTAATACGCTTCCCAGGAAATACCCGCCGGTGAACCGCGACCGTTGGAGAGCGGGTGTCACGGTTTCAGCGGCAGCAAATTCCTGGGAACCGTATTACTTCACCAACTCACTCACGCGCGATTTGAGGTGACGGAGGCCGTGTTCGAAGCGGTCCTTGCCGTCGGGCATGTTCTCGTCGGTCAGCCCTTCGTACATGCCGCGGATCACCCCGGTCTTGTCCACGAGGATGAGGTGGGTACTGTGGCCGAACTCGTCGCCCGGCTTCACGTCCGGGCCGAGCTTGCGTTCCACGGCCTGCTTGAACTGGTCTTGCAGGATTTTGTGAACGGTCTTCTCGTCGCCGGTGAGGAACAGCCAGTTCGCCGGGTCCGCCTGTCGCGAGTAGGCGTACTCCTTCAGCGCTTTGAGGTCGTCGCGCGCGGGATCGACCGTGAACGTAACGAGTTTCACCTTCCCGGCCTTCATCTCGTCTTTCAGGTCGGCTTGCAGGCGCGACATGGTGTTGGTGACCGCCGGGCACGGGCCGGTGCAGCGGGTGAACACGAACGAGCCGATCCACACTTGCCCGCGCAGGGTCTTGTCGGTGATCGTCTGGCCGCCGCGCTCGGTGAGACTGAACTCACCGATGGGATAGTCGAGATCGGGCGGCGCGGGAAAGGTCGGGGCGCGCGTACCGCACCCGACCGCGAGGAGCATTGCGAGGAGCAGAAGTCGCTTCATATCACTTCAGCAGAAGGGCATCGATCATGAGCAGTGCGAAGACGCCGGGCAGGTGGAACAGCGAGGCGTGCAGCACGCGGCGGGCCTTGCGGTCGGTGCGGTCGCACGCGAACTGGACGGCGCGGCGCAGGAAGTACAGGCCGAACAGCGCGGAGCCGACGGCGAACAGCGGG
>SXHE01000181.1 GCA_005773755.1 Planctomycetia bacterium | reverse complement strand
GCCCCTCCGGGGCTTCATTCGTCTTGCGCCTCGGTTCCAGGGGTTGCGCTCGCAGAGCCTCGCTCCACCCCTGGCTGTCATTTGCCGCCCCCTCCGGGGGCTGAAGGCAACGGCATCGGTGTCACTTCTTCTGCACGAAACTGGCGCGGTCGCGGGTCAGGCGCGCGGTGTCGGCGGCCGACAGTACGAACACGTCCGAGCGGCCCTTGTCCACCACGCGGGCGTAGCGCTGTTTGTTGTCCGTGCCGCCCACGAACCCGCCGATCTCGAGCGCCTGGAACCCGTCTTTCACGATCACGGCGATCTGCAGATCCGGCTTGTCGAGGCCGAACAGTTTGGGGTCGCCGTTGGCGTCCACCGCGTACCGCTCCACCTGGAGCGCGGTGAGCGCGCCGAGCACCTCCGCGACCGCCTTCGGGTCGACCACGTCGGGCGCGCCCGGGACGATCCACTTGCCGTCGAACTTCTGGATCGCGAAGGTCTTGTCGCTCTGCTTGAACGTAACGGCTTCCGCCTGGAACCCGTCGAGCACCCACGGCTTCCGCGTGCGGTACTCGGCCAGCACCTTCGCCGTTTGCGGCGCGCCCAGCAGCGCGACCGAGCCGCCGGCCGCGGCGGTCGCGTACACCCGGCCGTCGGGCAGCTTCTTCCCGACGCGCAGCGCGAGCACCACCTTGTCGCCGTTGGTCACGGTCCAGACCGCTTCCGGGTTTTCGAGGCCGAAGGTCTTCAACTCGGCCGGGGTCGGCTTGTCCGCGGCCCAGTCGCTGGCGCGGAGCCGGGCCAGTTCGTTCACCAGATCGTCGAGCGCCGCCTGCTCCGCGTCGGCCGCGAGCGGGGCCGTGACCTTCCAGGTGCCGTTCACCTTCGCGAACGTGACCTTGCGCGGGCCGCGCTCCAGTTCCAGCTTGTCGGCGTCCACGAACTTGGCGATGGTCCGGTCGCGGAACGACACCGGCGGCGCGAGCAGCTTGGTGACCAGCGCCGCGGGCAGCACACCCACGGCCGCGTCCGCGCCAGGGTCGTCCACCGCGGCGTAGCGGTCGCCATCCGGCTTCGTCGCATCGACGGGCCGGCCGAACCGCAGCACCTTCTGTTCCGCTTTCTCGCCGACGGTCAGCGTGACCACCGCTTCCGGTGTGTCGAGGCCGAACTGCTTGTACACGTCGGCCTTCTTGCCGAACGCGGCGACCTTGTCCGCGCGGAGCCGCGCGAGCACGTCCGCCAGTTCTTCCATCAGCAGCTTGTCAGCCTTCTGCTTCGCGGGCTTGACCACGTCCCAGCCGTCGCCCGCGCCCGGTGCCAGCTCGAACTCGTCCTTGCCCTTTGTGCGGGCGATGCCGAGCAATTCATCGGGCTTGAACGCGAGCAGCGTGCGGTCGGCGAAGTCGAGCTTCGTGCGGGCGAGCGCCTGCACCGCGAACGCCGGGATCACGCCGACGGCCTTGCCGTCGTCCGCGCGGACGAACCGCCCGCCGGTGGGGTCGGCCTTGCCGATGTGCAGCTTGTGCGCCGCGGGCTTGTCGCCGGCCAGCGTGACCGTGACCGTGTACTCCGGCTTGTCCAGCCCGTAGTCGGCCCACTTGACCGCGTCGCCGAACGCGGCCAGCCGCTCGACCGGCAGCGGCGCGAACATGAACGTGAGCTGTCGGACGACGATGGTATCGACGGTGAAGGTCGCGCCCTCCGCGGTCCACTTCTCCTTCTCGCCCTTCGTCAGTGTGACGGCGCTCTCCGGCTTGTCGCCGGCGATCTGTACTTTCGCGATCTTGGCCGGGTCGAGGAGCAGCAGGTTGCGGTCGAGTAGCGACAGCGGCGGCGTCTGCACCGCGAACAGGTACTGCGCGGGCAGCACGAAGATCGGCGCGGTCGGCTCGTCGAGCTTGGCGTAGCGGTCGAGGCCGCCGGGCGTGACGCCGCCGATGACGACGGCCTTCGCGGTGGGCCGCGGGCCGTCGCTACCGGTTTCCAGGAACGACAGCTTTATCTTCGCGATGGGCTTGTCGAGGCCGTACTTGGCGAGGTCCGGCGCGGTCAGCGCCTCGTACCTGGCGGAAGGCAGCAGGGACAGGCCGTTGATGAGGCGCTGCGCGTCGAGCGCACCGACCGGGGCCGCGAACGGGCCGGACAGCTTCCAGTTCGCGCCGTCCTTCGCGAGCGCGAACGACTCCGCTTTCGCGGCCTCGTCGCGGGTGATCTCGACGCCGGTGATCTGGTCGAACGGGACCGCCCACACCTGGAGCGGCAGCAGCGCGAGCGCGCCGCCCGCGAGGGCGTCGGTCTCGGCCGCGGGGAGCGCGAACACCGCGCCGTCGCGGAACCGCGCGTACACTTCGCCCTTCTTGTCGGGCCGCGGGCCGCCCACTTCGAGCCGGTCCGTGCGGCCGTTGCTGAACACCAAATCGGCAGTGAACTTCGGCTTGTCCAGCCCGAACGCGGCCGGGTTCGCGGCCGGTTCCGCGACGAACTCGGTCGCCTGCAACTCGCTCAGCTTGGTGTGCAGCGCGTCGGCGGCTTTCGCGTCCGCGCTCGAGGCGATGGGCGCGGTCAGTTTCCATACTTCGCGCTTGTCCGCGGTCATCTCCTGGCGCAGCGCGAAGCCGCTCGCGCCGTCCACGGTCACGCCGGTGAGCTTCACAGTCGGGTCGGTGGTGTCGAACAGTTTGCGGGCGCGGTACGCGATCGAGTCGCGGCGGAAGATCGGTTCGAGGCGCTCGGGGAACAGCATCGGGCCGAGCCAGCCGGCGGGCGGCGGGCCGCTGCGATCGGACACGAGCGTGACCCGCGGCCAGCCGGCGAGTTGGACCGGCAACTGGCCTTTGGCGAAGTCGGGCGCTCCGATGAGCAGCTTGTGCTCGCGCGGCGGCGCGTCCGGGTCGCCGTCGGGCCGCTTCTCGCGCGTGACCACCGTGACCGCGATGCTGGTCGCCGGGTTCGGGGTGCGCGGCTTCGCCTCGTTCCCGTACAGGTCCGTGTCGGGGTTGCCGTTGAAGCTCGCGAGTCGGCCGATGAGTTCCTCGACGCGCGCGCCGTCCGCCGTCCGCGCGCCCTCCTTCAGGTCGATCTCCCACTGGCCCTGTTTCTCTTCGGGCTTGGTGGCCTTCGGGTCGCCCTTCTTCCGGTTCAGCACGATGGGTGGCAGGCCGGGCCGCGCGACCGTGACCGACCGCACCTCGTCCGGCTTGAACGCGGCGACGCGCGACTCGACCAGCGAGCCGGCGCTCAGGAACAGCGCGCTCACCTTGTCCGCGGGCACCGTGAACACCTGCGGGTTGCCCTCGACCTGCGCGTAGCGGTAGGTGGTGGGGATCACGCGCGTCTCGGTGGTCGGTTGCGCGCCGGGGAACGGCGGGGTGATCGTCTCGGTCTCCTCGCGCGTGGTGATGATCGTGCCGCCGAACTTGACCGTGACCGGCAGGCCGGTCTTCGTCTTCACGGTCACGCTCTGCTCGCTCTTGTCGAGCTTCGAGCGGGCGGGTGCGGCCACCTTGCCGCGCAGCGGGTCGAGGACCGCGGCGTCCGGGTGGAACCGAACCAGCGCCGCCGGGAACGGCTCGAGCGTCGGCAGCATCTGCGCGATGGAGTACGGGTGGTCGAGCGCGAACTTGGTCTCCTTCGCGGGGACGAAGTGTTCGACCCACAGGTCGGGCACCGCGGCCAGCACGCGCTGGAGCGCGGCGGGGTCGGCGCGGTCGCGCACGGGCGATTCGAGCGCCCAGGCGTCCGAGAGTCGTTCGGGTTGGACGGTCGGCTCCGCGTTTTTCTCGGTCGCGCTCGGCGCGGGCGTGGGGCCGATCCGACGCAGCGCGAACGTGCTCTCCTGATGCCACTTCAGCGGCTCGGCAGGCTTCTTACTCTTGTCGATGACGCGAATCTCTTCGACATCGGGACCGGGGAGCGTGACGGTGTTCGGCGCGGCCGGTTCCGGCTGCATTCCGGGCATCGGGAAGGGCGGCGCAGCGCCCGCGAGTTCGACCCGCTCGACCTCGAAGAAGAGTTGCCGACGGCGGTACGAGTCCGCTGCGCGGCGCAACATAGGGAGCACATCCGGACCGAGCTTGAACACTTCTTTCGCGTCGCCGACGCGCAGGTAGGCGGGCCGCGTGAACGCAGTCTCGCCGGGCTTCTTCACCGCTTCGCCGAACGCCAGTTCGTACGGCTTCTCCCTGCCGCTGACGGTTACTTTCACCAGCACCGGCTGCTGCGCGTCGGTGAGGCCGAACGCAGCCTCTTCGCCCTCGGGCAGCGGCACCGGCTGGAAGCGGGTGCGGAGGTTGCCCACGACTTTGACCAGATCGTCCACCTCGACGGTCAGCAGCGGCCAGTTGCCATGTTGCTTCCACAGTTTGCCGACGCGCTCGAAGACGAACGGATCGCCACCGTGCGGAACGATCTCGATGCGCGCGATCGCGTCCGGCTTGAGGTCGCCTTCGAGCGCGGTGAGTGCGGGCGCGTCGGGGCGCGCGGCGCGGTTGGCGAGTTTGGGTGCCCAGGCGTCGCCCTTCCACAGCCACGCGCCCGCGCCGGCGGCGAGAATCACAAGGGCGATGGTGCTTTTCCAGTTCATCGGAGTGTACCTGTGTCGTGGCTCGTCACAGGGCTTACGCCCTGTGCTACGAAAGCCGGCCCTCCGGGCGGAAGACAATACGACCTGTCTTCTCTTCGCCCCGGAGGGGCCGCCGGGCGTAGCACAGGGCGGAAGCCCTGTGCGCGTTCGTCGCCGGCGTTACCGCATCCGGCGGAGCATCATGGCGAGCAGCCCGAACGCGCCCACCAGCACCGGCAGGCCGGGGAACGCGGCGAGCTGCCAGAGGGTGCGGTTGCGGTCGGTCAGCGCGACCCGCGGGTAGCTCCACTCCGGGGCG
>SXHE01000180.1 GCA_005773755.1 Planctomycetia bacterium | reverse complement strand
GGCCTTCGGCAGATAGGCGTTGCCCCTGGCAGTCGGGCCTCGCTCGACCGCGACCTACGATACCCGCAGGTTCACGTCCGCGGGCTACACTGCCGATCTGGTGTGGGGCTGATCCTGACGGTACGCTGTACGTTGGAGGTGACACATGACCGCGACGGCACCGCCGCGCCCGAACCGGCCGTTCCGGTTCACGCGCGAGCAGTATTACCGACTGGGGGAACTCGGCTTCTTCGACGGCAAACGGGTCGAACTCATCTTCGGAGAGGTGATCGAGATGAGTCCGATCAACTGGCCGCACCGTCTCGCGTGTCGCAAAGTCGCTGAATGCTTGGACGCTGCGTTCGGCAACGCGGCCTGGGTCGATCAAGGCGGGCCGATTAACCTGACCGACAGCGAGCCGCAGCCCGACATCTCCGTCTACGCCGGGCGGGTCGAAGAGTACACAGACCATCCCACCACGGCCCTGCTTGTGGTCGAGGTGTCGGCCACGTCACTCGCCAACGACCTGACGACGAAGGCGGAGTTGTACGCGACGGCCGGGATCGCGGATTACTGGGTGCTCGACGTAGACGCGCGCGAGTTGCACGTCTTCCGCGACCCACAACCCAACGCCGCGCTCGAGGCGACGGCGTACCAAACGCACACCACGCACGCGCCCGGCGACACCGTTTCGCCGCTCGCCGCGCCGGGCGCGACGGTTCGCGTCGGCGACCTGCTGCCGTAGCGCGGGTATCACGCCTCCAGGCGCGCGGCCACCTCCGCCGCGAGGCGGGCGTTCGCCACGATCAGCGCGCGGTTGGCGACCAGCGTGCGCCCGCCGCTCAGGTCCGCGAGCCGCGCCAGCAGGAACGGTGTCACCTTCGCCCCGGTCACGCCGGCCGCGCTCGCCGCGCGCGCGGCTTCTGTCAGCCACGAATCGAACTCCACCGCGGGCACCGCCACTTCCGCCGGGCACGGTTGCGCCAGGACCGCGCCCGCCCCGCCCATGCGCACGTGCGCCGCGAACAGCGCCGCCGCGTCAGCCGGCGAATCGACCCGCGCCGACACCGGCAGCGCGGGCGCGTGGTCACGAACGTAGAACGCCGGGAACGCGTCCGTGCCGTAGCCGACCACCGGCACGCCCAGCGTTTCCAGGATTTCCAGCGTGCGCGGCAGGTGCAGGATGCTCTTCGCCCCGGCGCACACGACGAGCACCGGCGTGCGCGCCAGCTCCGCGAGATCGGCAGAGATATCGAAGGCTTCGCCCTCGCGGTGTGCCCCGCCGAGACCGCCCGTGGCGAACACCCGCACGCCGGCCGCGTGTGCGAGGGCCATCGTTGCAGAGACCGTCGTGGCCGCGTGCTGCTTCAGCGCGACCGCCGCGCCCAGGTCGCGCCGGCTCGCTTTGCGCACACCCGGCGCGCGCGCCAGCAGTTCGAGCTGCGCCGCGGACAGGCCGACCGTGGGCGTGCCGTCCAGTACGGCAATTGTCGCCGGCACCGCGCCCGCGGCGCGCACGGCCGCTTCCGACTCGCGCGCGGTTTCGAGGTTCGTCGGCCACGGCAGCCCGTGCGCGATGAGGGTCGATTCGAGCGCGACCACGGGCCGGTTCACCGCGACCGCGGCCCGCACCTCGTCGGAAACGGTGAGCCAGTTCGTCATGGGCTTTTCTTCTCCCGCGGAGCCGCGAGCGGCTATACTCTCGCCGTGTCACTCTGCTGCAACAACAGCCGTTCCACCAAAACCGGGTGCGCCGTGACGAAGTCGTGGGCCAAGCGGATCGGGGCCGTGGCGTGCGCGCTCGCGCTGGTGGCCGTCGCGCTGTGGCGCAACGCCCCCACCGAGGCCGCCCCCAAGCCGGACCTGAAACCGGTCGCGCACTGGGTGTTCGACGCCGACGGCGTCAGCGGGAAGACGGTCGCGGACAGGTGCGGCAAGCTGCCCGGCACGATCACCGGCGTAGCGAAACTCGAAGCCGGCCCGACGCCGCACCTCCATCTTACCGGTCCGGCCGACGGCGTGACGGTCAAGGAGCGCGTCACCCCGGACGCCGCGTTCCTGCCAAAGGACGCGCTCTCGGTGGTGGCGTGGGTGCGCGTCGACGAGCACGCCGACTGGGGCGCGTTCCTGGGCTGCTTTCAGGACAACGGCCCGGCCGAGTTCGGCTTCGTCGTCGGCTTCAGCAAGAAGAGGTTCACCTTCGGCCTCGCCACGCAAACCGCGAAGAAGATGACCTACCTCGAATCGAAGACCGAGTACGCACGCGGGAAGTGGTATCACGTCGCCGCGGTGTACGACGGCAAGCAGATGCGGCTGTATGTGAACGGCGCGCTGGACGCGACCAGCGACGCGCAGTCCGGCCCGGTACTGTACGCGAAGGCCGCGCCGATGGTCATCGGCCGCTACAAGGACGACGACGAAGACTACCCCATGCAGGGCGCGATCAAGGAGGTGATGCTGTGCGGCCACGCGGTCGCGGGCGAGCAGGTGGGCGCGCACTTCGAGGCAGACAAGGCGCTCGCGGAGCTGCCCAGCGCGATCCCCGAAGGGCCGCGGTTCGTGGTCGAGCCGTACTTGCAGTACGTCACCCGCACGGGCATCACGGTCATGTGGGAGACGGAAGCCGCTTGCACCGCGAGCGTCGAGTACGGCACGACGTTCCCGCCCAAACTGCGCGCGGAAGTCAAGAAGGCCGACACGATGGGCGAGGTGGCGCTCGCGAACCTCGAACCGAACACGAAGTACTTCTACCGCGTCGTCTGCACCGACGATCAGGGACGGCAGCTGGAGGGCAAGCCGCTCACGTTCATGACCGCGCCGGGGCCGAACGACGCCTTCAGCTTCACGCTGGTCGGCGACACGCAGCGGAATCCGGTCGTCACCGGCAAGGTCGCGAAGCTGATGTGGGAGCGCCGGCCCAACTTCGTCGTCCACTGCGGCGACGTGGTGGACGACGGCGCGTCCAAAGCCCAATGGACGGGCGACCTGTTCAAGCCGTGTAACGACCTGTTCGGGCGGGTCGCGGTGTTCCCGTGCATCGGCAACCACGAGAAGGACCACGCCCACTACTACAAGTACTTCGCGCTGCCGAAGCCCGAGTACTACTACCAGTTCACTTACGGCAACGCGGACTTCTTCGTGCTCGACACCAACACCAAGCGGAACCTGAAGCCGGACGGCGAGCAGTACAAGTGGCTCGACAAGGCGCTCGCCGCCAGCACCGCGAAGTGGAAGTTCTGCTACCACCACCACCCACCGTACTCGTCGGACGACGACGACTTCGGCAACTCGTGGAAGGGGTCGACCACGAGCGGCGACGTGCGCGTGCGCGGCTTCGTGGAGCTGTACGAGAAGCACAAGGTGGACGTGGTGTTCAACGGGCACGTCCACATTTACGAGCGGACGTTCCCGATCCGCGCGGGGAAGGTGGACCAGCAGAACGGCGTCGTATACATCACGACGGGCGGTGGCGGCGGGCGGCTGGAGAACTTCGCCCCGACGCCGGCGTTCTTCAAGCGCCAGCACCGGTCGGACTATCACTTCTGCTACGCCACGCTCCACGGCGGCACGTTCGACCTGACCGCGTTCGACCACGAGGGCCGGCAGTTCGATCAGTTCACGCTGCGGAAAGAGTGAGCCGCGCCGCGGCCCGCGGAAGTGTGTGTTTCTTGTTTCTTGTCCTTGTGAGGAGTTCCAACGTGTCGAAGCAGTTCTTCAATCCGCCCGCACTGAACCCGGCCAACGGGTTCAGCCACGTCGTCACCGCGACCGCCGGGAAGTCGATCTACGTTTCCGGCCAGGTGAGCGTGAACGAGAAGGCCGAGGTGGTGGGCAAGGGCGACTTCCGCGCGCAGGTGGAGCACACGTTCGAGAACCTCAAGGCCGCGCTCGCCGCTGCGGGGGCCACGTTCCGCGACGTGGTGAAGGTGACGTACTTCGTGGTCGATCTGAAGCCGGAGATGGTGCCGCACATCCGCGAGGTGCGGCGGAAGCACCTGGACCCGGCCAACCCGCCGGCGAGTTCGCTGGTCGGCGTTGCCGCGCTGGTGGTTCCCGACTGGCTGATCGAGATCGAGGTGATCGCCGTCGTCGAGTGAGCCACGACCTGACGAGCCGGAAGCGTGAGCGACGGTTGACGTATGCTAATCCGTCGCTTACGCTTCCGGCTCGTACTACTCCCGCACCCGCACGCGCAAACTCGTCGCCCAGCCGTCGAAAT
>SXHE01000179.1 GCA_005773755.1 Planctomycetia bacterium | reverse complement strand
CTGATCGCCGGCCGGCTGCCCGCGTCGCCCGACGCGCGGGAAATCGTCGTCTCCGAGTTCACGCTCTACTTGCTCGGCTTCCACAGCGACGCCGACCTCGAACGCGCCCTCAATCAGCCACTGGAGTTGGTCGTGGGCGGGGTGAAGAACGAGCCGTCGTTCGCGATGCTCCGCGCGCTGCTCGGCCGCAAGCCGCCCGAAGAGATGACCCCGGACCAGATGAAGGTGCTGAAGAAGCTGACCGACGCGCTGCCCAAGAAGATCGACAGCTTCGACCTGAGCGCCGCGGAGAAGCTCGCGCTGGCCAGCTTGCTCGCCGGGCAAGCGGACACCGACTACGAGCGGCCGGGCGACTCCGGCAAGACCGTGACGGACACGTTCCGCGTCTGCGGCGTGGTCCGCGTGCTGACGCGCGAGGAGAAGAAGAAGAACACCCCGCTGGACGCCTGGGAACTCGCCAGCGGCGACGTGTTCCTGTCGCCAACGACCGGCGACTCGCTCTTCAACAAGCTGCCGTGGGTGAAGGACCGCGGCGTGTTCAGCGCCGACGTGCGGGTGACGCCGGGGAGCGACCTGCCGGCCACGGTCGCGGCAATCGAGGCGATGGGCTACAAGACGCACAGCGGGGCCAAGTGGTTCGCCGCGGCCAAGCGCGAGGTGACGCTGATCGCGGCCGGGCTGAACCTGTTCGCGCTGATCGCGCTGTTCGTGGCCGCAGTCGGCATCACCAACACGCTGGTGACGAGCGTGATCGAGCGCACGAAGGAGATCGGCATCCTGCGCGCGGTGGGCGCGACCCGCCGACAGATCATGTCACTCTTCCTGCTCGAAGGGGCATTGATCGGCGCGGCGGGCGCGGTGTTGGGCCTGGCGCTGGCCCGCGGGCTGGCGGTGTGGGGCGACGGCTGGGTGCGGTCGCTGATCGCGCAGCAGATGGACGGCGAGAAGATGCTCAGCACGACCATCTTCGTGTTCCCGTGGTGGCTGTGGGCAAGTTCGCTGGCCTTCGCGGTGGGCGTGACCACGCTGGCCGCGCTCTACCCCGCGCGCCGGGCCGCCAACATCAACCCCATCGAGGCGCTGCGGTTCGGGTGAGGGCTATTTCTTCGTCGGCTCGATGACGCCGTCGTTCCAGGAGATCCTGCACTGCGGCAACGCGACCTTGAGTTGGTCGATGGCTTTCGCCGTGACCTGTGTTCCGATCAGGTTGAGATCCTTCAACGCCTTACACTCGGTGAAGGGCGTGACCCCCGCGTCGCCCACCTGTGTGTCTCGGATGTTGAGATGCGTGAGTTTCTTGCAGTCTTTGAAGTGCGCCAACCCGGTGTCGGTGACCTTGGTTCCCGACAGGGTGAGGTAGGTCAGATTCTTGCAACCTTTGAAGTGCGCCAACCCCGCGTCCCCGATCCGCGTCCCGTTGAGGTTCAAATCGTTCAGGTTCTTGCACCCTTGAAAGTGCGCCAACCCCACGTCCGTCACGTCCGTGACTGAGAGATTAAGGCTCTCCAGGTTCTCGCAGCCCTTGAGGTGAGCGAGTCCGGCGGTGGTGACTCCCTTGTTTGCCCACAGGTTCACGCCGGTCAAGCGGAACTCGTCGAGCGGCACTTTCAAGGCGTCCTTCTCCTCGAGCTGCTTCTCGTTGACAAAAACGCCCCCGCCGATCGACCATAACCACTCTGCGGCCTTGCGGTCGGCGTCGAGCTTCGGCGCGTTCGCGGCTTCGTCCCACTCGACCTTGCACTTGGGCACGGCTTGCTGGAAGTCCGCGACTCCGCCGCGCGTCACCTTCGTGCCTTTCAGGTTCAGGTACGTCAGCGATTTGCATTGTTTCAGGTGCGCGAGGCCGGCGTCGGTGATCGGGGTGTTGTTCAGGTGCAGCGAGAGCAGTCCCTTCGACGCCGCGAGCTGCGCGATCGTAGCGTTGGTGATGAGCACGCTGTGCAGGTGCACCTCGGTGAGTGTGGTCAGGTCTTTGAACACCTCCAACCCGGCGGCGCTCACTGCCGTGAGGCTCACGTTCAGGCTCGTGATGCCCTTGCTGCGCGCGAAGTGTACCAGCCCGGCGTCGGTCAGTTTCGAGTCGCTGAGGCCGAGGTGGGTCAGGTTGGTGCAGTCGGCGAACACGGCGAGCGCCGCGGGGGAGAGCTGCTTGTTGCTCGTCAGAACGATGCCGGTGAGCCGGAACGGGCCTTTCGGCAGGTCTTTCGCGCCGACGTTTTTCGGGTCGCCGTTGACGCGCACCGAGCCGCCGATGCTGTGTACCCACTCCGCGGCGCGGCGGTCGGCCGCGAACGGCTCGATCGTGCCGCCGGTCCAGACGATGCGGCACGCCGGGAGCGCGCGGGCGATTTCCTTCGCGCCCTTCTCCGTCAGTTGCGTCTCGCTGATCGCGAGGTCGGTGAGCTTGGGGAACTGCGCGAGCAGCGCGGCCGCGCCGTCGTCCACCTTCGTGCCGGAGAGGTTGAGCAGCGCGAGGTTCTTGTTGCCGGCGAGGTGCGCCAGCCCCGCGCTCGTGATCTCGGTGCCGGTGAGCGAGACCGTTTGCAGGCACTGGCACTTCGCGAACGGCGCGAGGTCGTCGTCCTTTCGCGGACCGGTGAGGAACACGGCCGTGAGCCGGAAGGCGTCCTTCGGCAGCGGGTCTTTGGGCCCGAACTCGACCGCTCCGTAGCTGTGGACGGTCCCGCCCGCGCGCTGCACCCACTCCGCGGCCGTGCGGTCCGCGTCCGAGGCCGCGGGGATGTACCCGCCGTTCCAGAAGATGCGGCACAGCGGGTGGCTCTTCGCGAACTGCGCGACCGTGTGCTCCGTCACCTTCGTCCCCTCGACGTTGAGGAACGTCAGGTTCTTGCAGGCCGTGAGTTGAAGCATTCCCGCGTCGGTCACCTGCGTGTGGGCCAGGTTGACGCTGATCAGGTTCTTGAACTCTTTGAGCCGTTCGAGGCCCTTGTCGCCGGCGCGCGTCCGCGCGAGCGCGACGATGGACAGGTTCGCGCAGTCCTTGAAGTGTTCGAGTGCCGCGCCGGTCACCGGCGAGCCGATCAGACTCAGGTCGCGCAGGTTCCGGCAGTTCTTGAAGGTCGCGAGTCCGGCGTCGGTCATGTTCGGCAGTTCGGCGAGCGCGAGGCGGGTGAGGAACTGGGTCGCGGGGAGGTGCGCGAGCCCGGCGTCGCCGACGGGGGAAACGAAGAAGTCGATGAACGCGAGGTTCGGGCACGCGGTGACCACTTTCAGGTCGTCGTCGGTGATCTGCGGCTTGAACCAGAGGGTGAAGCCGGTGAGCCGGAACGGGCCGTCCGGCAGCGCGAACGTGATCGTGGTGTCGCTGGGGCTTTCGTTCATGCGGATCGAGCCGCCGGCCGCGAGCACCCACACGGCCGCGGCGCGGTCCGGGTCGCCCGCGGCGGCCTTCGGCTTCGCCTTGCCCGGCTTGATCGTGCCGCCCGTCCAGGTGATCTGGCACCCCGGAAGCGCCCGTGCGAGTTCGTTCGCGCCCTTCTCGGTCACGCCGGTGTCGGTGAGGGTGAGGAAGTTCAGGTTCTTGAACCGCTTCAGGTGCGGGACCGCTTTGTCGTCGATGGCCTTCGTGCCGCTCAGGTCGAGTTCTTGCAACTGCGGGCAGTCGAGCACGTCGAGGCCCGCGCCGGTGACTTCCGTGCTGCGGAGGTACAGGTACTGTAGCCCCTTGCAGTCCTTGAAGTGCCCGATGCCGGCGTCGCCGGTCTTCGTCTCGGATAGCCCCAAGGAGAACAGGTGCTTGCACCCGGCGAACGCGCTCAGGGCCGCGTCCGTCACCTGCTCCTTTTCGGTCAGCACCGCGCGCGTGAGGCGGAACGGTGTGGCCGGCAGGACGTCGGCGCGGCCGATCTCGCGCTCCTCGTCGTTGACCGACACGCACCCGCTGAGGGACAGCACGTAGAGCGCCGCGGCGCGGTCGGGGTCGGCCGCGACCGGGGGCGGCTCGACCTTCTTCGGCTCCTCCTTCTTCGGCGGCTCCGGCGGCTTCGGCTCGTCTTTCTTCGCCACGTCGGGCGAAGGGGCGTCGGCGCGGTTCTTGGTGAACTGCCACACCCCGAGCGCGACCAGTGCGAGCGCCGCGACCGCGGCCCCGATCAGCAGCGGCTTGCGGTTGCGCTGGGACGGCGCTGCGGGCGGAAGACTCAGCGGCTCCGGGCCGTTCGACGACGTCGTCTGGTCCGCGAGCGGGGCCGGGATCAACCGCGCGACCGAGGCGCTCAAATCGGTGGTCGGCAGATCGGGCAGGTGCGTGACTTCGACGAGGTACGGCGCGTTCGGTCGGAAGTCGGCTTCGATCTTGCGCACGTCGGCGGCGACTTCCGCGGCCGACAGCGGGCGCTCGCCGGCCGGCTTGCGCATCAGCCGGTCGATCAGCCGCGCGAGTGCCGGCGGAAGGTGCGGGGCGACCGTGCCGACGGCCGGCGCGGTGTCGGTGGTCAGCGCGATGATGACCGCCATCGGGGTCGGGCCGGTGAACGGCAGCGCGCCGGTCGCCATGCGGTACAGCACCACGCCCAGGCTGAACAGGGCGGCGCGGGCGTCGAGCGGTTCGCCGCGGGCCTGCTCCGGGGCCATGTACGCCGGCGTGCCCAGGATCGCGCCCCGCGCGGTGATCTCGATCTCACCCGCACCGAGTTGGCGCGCGAGGCCGAAGTCCAGCACCTTGCACCGGCGCACCTGCTGGGGCGCGTCCGCTTCGCCCTCCAGCCACACGTTGGCCGGCTTGATGTCGCGGTGGATCAGCCCTTGCGCGTGCGCCGCGGTCAATCCGTCGGCCACCTCGCGCGCCACCTTCAGTACCAGTTCGACCGGGGCGACGCGCTCGCGCTTCAGCCGGTCGTCGAGTGACTCGCCCTTGAGGAACGGCATCACGATGAACGGCGTGCCGTCCGGGGCCTGGCCGACGTGCAGGATGGGAACGACGTTGTCGTGCTCGACGGCCGCGGCGGCGCGGGCCTCGCGCAGGAACCGCTCGCGGTTCTGTGCGTCGGCCGCGAGGTCCGGGAGCATCGCCTTGATCGCGACCTTGCGGCGCAGAACGACGTCTTCGGCCAGAAACACCGCGCCCATCCCGCCCGCGCCGCGCCGCTCCATCACCAGGTAGTCGCCCACGCGCACGGGCGCGCCGACCGTCACGAACGGGAACCCCTGCGGTACCGCGCCCGGCTGGGTCGGTTTCTCACTCGGTTCGTGCGGCGTGTCGCTCATGTGTGTCCCGCGCGCGGTCGTGTCCCGCTCGCATTGTCGCCCACCGCGGTGCGGGCGTCAACTTCGCACGCCCTTCCCACATTCCGAGCGGCTAACCGCGTGCGGCGCGGTTATCATCTTGTGTTCACACCCGGAGCGTGCCATGCGTATCACGTTCGTCCTCTGCGTCGCCGCCGCGCTCGCCTCTGGCTCACGGCTCGCGGCGAAAGCTCCCAACATCCTGCTCATCTACACCGACGACCAGTCGTACAAGACGCTGAGCTGTTACCCGGAAGCGTGGCCGTGGGTGAAGACGCCGAACATCGACGCGCTCGCGAAGTCCGGGGTGCGGTTCCGCGGCGCGTACCTCGGCGCGTGGTGCATGCCGTCGCGCGCGGCGCTGCTCACCGGGCGGCAGCCGCACGGCATCGAGTCCATGCGCATGGAGGGCAAGTACCCCGGCAGCGCCTACGACCCGAAGCGGTGCCCGTTCTGGCCCGCGCTGTTCCGCGCCGCGGGCTATCACACCGCGCAGATCGGCAAGTGGCACACCGGTACCGACGCCGGGTTCGGTCGCGACTGGGACCATCAGATCGTCTGGAACCGGCCCAAGCACCCGGCCAACGCGGGCGCGTACTACGAGAAGCAGACCCTCGCCATCGACGGCGAGGAGAAGCACGTGGAGGGCTACCCGGCCGACAACTACACCAAGTGGGCCGTCGAGTACGTGAAGGGGGCGCACCGGGCGAAGGACAAGCCGTGGTTCCTGTGGCTGTGTTACGGGAGCGTTCACGGCCCGTCGAAGCCCGCGGCGCGGCACAAGGGGCTGTACAAGGACGCGAAGGTGCCCGAACCCGTGGACCTGCTCGGCCCGTGGCCCGGCAAGCCCGACTACCTCAAGAACACCCTCGCGTGGCACAAGGACAAACAGGGCGTGGTCCGCGCCGGCAGCAACGGCGAGAAGGTCGGCGACGGGGCCGGCGAACAGGGCACCACCTACGCCGACTGGGTGCGCCAGGTGAACGAGTGCGTGCCCGCCATCGACGAGGGCGTGGGCGAACTGCTGAAGGCGCTCAAGGACAGCGGGCAGTTGGAAAACACGCTCGTCGTGTATACGGCGGATCAGGGCTTCGCGATGGGCGAGCACGGCATGCGCATGAAGATCGCGCCCTACGACGCGAACTACCGCTCGCCGCTGATCGTCGCGCAGCCCGGCACGGTCGCGGCCGGCAAGGTGTGCGCGCAGAGCGCGACCGCGCCGGACCTCGTCGCCACGTTCTTCGCCCGCGCCGGGGTGAAGGAGCCGACCGGGGCGCACGCGCTCCACGGTCGCGACCTGTCGCCGCTGTTGAAGAACCCCGGCGCGGAGTGGCCGCACCCGTGCCTCTACGAGCACACCGGCCACGACTACGGCGCGGACGTGGCGAAGGTGCTCAAGGACGACCCGAAGGGCGCGATCTACCAGAAGGTGCCGTGGTACACCGCGGTCGTGTTCGACGGGTGGAAGTACGTCCGCTACCTTCAACCCGGCGTTCCGGAGGAACTGTACGACCTCGCCGCCGACCCAGGCGAGATGAAGAACCTCGCGACCGACCCGAAGCTCGCGGAGCGCCTAACGAAGATACGCGCCGCGCTCGGTGCGGAGCTGAAACGCACCGCCGCGCACGCCGCGCTGCTGCCGTAACGCACACCCTGCGCGTACAACGACTCCCAACACCTTCCCACACGAGGACCGCACATGACGCTCTCCCGTCGCGACGTTCTGGCCGCGAGCGCCGCTCTGGCGCTCGGCACTCCTGCCCGCGCCGAAGACAAGAAGAAGAAGCTGGTGATGATCGCGGGGACGCCGAGCCACGGGCCGGGCGACCACGAGTTCAACGCCGGTGTGCGGTTGCTCGACAAGTGCCTCAAGGGGTTCCCCGGTCTCGAAACGGTCTTGTTCCTCAACGGCTACCCGAAGGACGATTCCGCGCTCGACACCGCCGACGCGATCCTCTGTTACGCCGACGGCGGCGGCAACCACCCGCTGGTGCGCGAGAAGCGGCTCGAGCGCGTCGGCAAGCTGATGGCGAAGGGCGTGGGCCTGATGTGCGCGCACTACGGCGTCGAGGTGCTGAAAGACCTCGGCGGGCCGGAGTTCAAGGAGTGGATCGGCGGCTATTACGAGAACTCGTACTCGTGCAACCCGATGTGGTCGCCGGAGTTCAAGGAGTTCCCCAAGCACCCGGTCGCCAGCGGGGTGAAGCCGTTCACCATTCGCGACGAGTGGTACTTCAACATGCGGTTCCGCGGCGACGACATCAAGAACGTGACGCCGATCCTGAGCGCGAAGCCGTCGGACGCGGTGCGCGACGGCCCGTACGTGTACCCGAAGGGGCCGTACAAGCACATTCAGGAGGCGAAGGGCCGCAGCGAAGCGATGATGTGGGTGACGGAGCGCAAGGACGGGGGCCGCGGCTGCGGCTTTACCGGCGGGCACATCCACCGCAACTGGGCGGAACCGAACTTCCGCAAGGTCGTACTCAACGCGCTCGTGTGGCTGTGCAAACTGGAAGTGCCCGAAGCCGGCGTAAAGAGCGAACTGACGGAAGAGGACATCAAGGCGAACTTGGACCCGAAGGGGAAGAAGTGAGACGTGCCCCAGCGAGCGGCGCGGCGTAGAGCCTCGCCGTGTTGCACAACTGAGCGCGCTTGGCGTATCTGAGTTGGGCGCGCGAGCGGCGCGGCGTCAGCCCGCCGGTAGCTACGCACATCAGACACGCATTGCGTTGTTGAGTTGTGTAGCTACCGGCGGGCTGACGCCGCGCCGCTCGCTG
>SXHE01000178.1 GCA_005773755.1 Planctomycetia bacterium | reverse complement strand
GTGTGACCCGCGTTTCGCCCTTCGGTGAGTACAGGCAGACGTACGGCGCGGTGTCGTTAGCGCGCGTTCCGAGCCGGATTCGAGGTGCGCCCTTCTTATCGACGATGGTGAGTTGTGTTGCGGTGATCTTGTCTGCTACCGGGTCGGCCTTCTTCTCGTCTTGCGCGCTCGCGTCGCGCCACGTACCGGCTTGCATCACGCACGCGATTCCCGTGCAGCCCAGCATCGCGACCACCGCCACGAAGTAGATTCTCAGGCGATTGATCTGTTGCTGGAGGTGGGCGATAACAGCTTCCGTTTCCGTCCTTGTGGCGTGCATCGGTCGTCGCTCCGTGTGAGAGTCCGGGCCGCTACTTCCACGCTTCGTAAGCGACCACAGCGAAGTTGTGGATGAAGTGCATGAGCATCGCGAGGCTCAGCCCGCCGAACGCGCGGGCGTAGCCGAACACCGCGCCGCCGAGGAACAGGTACGGCATCCCGATCGGGTTGGTGATGTGCGCGAACGCGAACATCGCGGCCGTGATCCACACCGCCGCGTGCAGGTTCATCGACTTGCGGAACACGCCCAACACCATCTGCCGGAAGAACAGCTCTTCCACAATCGCCGGCTGCACGCAGATCAGCATCACGGTGGCGAACGTCACCTCCATGCGCTCCGGCTGCGGCGCGCCCATCGGCCGGAACAGCTCGCGCAGGAACGTGATGTAGGCGATGTTCAGGCACAGCAGCGCGAACAGTACCGGGAACGCGACGCCCCAGGTGAGCAGCCGCGTGCGCTCCGGCAGCGGCTGCCGCGCGACGCGCCACACCAGCGAGAGCGCGACCACCGTGAGCACCGCGTCGGCGATCTCGACGATGGCGAGGCCGGTGTACAGCTCTTCCTTACTGCGCACGCCGCCCACGACGACGGCCATGAGGAACACGATCAGCGAGCCGATGAGCAGGGCGTAGGAGACGCCGACGACGAGGCCGGGGTGAACGACCGCCTTCGGCGCGGGCGGCGGGGCGTCGTCGCGCCGGGCCAGGTCCGTGTCCCAGTCGTCTTCGGGTTCGGGCTCCTCGTACTCCGGCTCGGTCACCGGCGGCGCGCCGACGAGCCAGTTCCCGCAATACGGGCAGCAGTTGTTGAGCGGGATCGAGGTCTCTCCGCACCGGCCGCAGAACACCCGGAGCGCGTGGTTCGACAGGTCGTGGCAATTCGAGCACCACTCGCGCACGGGCGCGGCGGGGTCGCGGTCGGGCGTGGGGTCGCGTGCGTCGGGGGCCATGCGGAACCGCGCGGGTGCGTAGCGGGGTGTACTGCGATTGTAGCAGCGGCGCGAACGCCGGCGCGCGTTTTGTGAAACCCGCAAGCGGGCGCGGAAGTACCTTCGTGCGAACCCGCACCGGAGCGCCCCATGCTTCGCCTCTCTGCCCTCACCGGCTTCGCACTCCTGTTCGCCACGAGCACGGCACGGGCCGCGGACCCGCTCGATTGCGTGCCACCCTCGGCGCAGCTCGTCCTCGTGTCCGACAGCCCGCGGAAGCTGGCCGAAGCCGTGACCGGTCTCGATGCGTTCCAGCGGGCGCAGAAACTCCCGCAGTACCGCGCGATCTACGACTCCGCCGGCGCGAAGCGAGCGTTCCAGTTGCTCGCCATGTTCGAGAAAGAACTGGGCGCGAAGTGGCCGGACCTGCTCGACCAGCTCGCCGGCAACGGGGCCGCGTTCGGCCTCCAGTTCGCCGACGACCCGACCCCGGTTCTCCTCGTGCTGCAAGGCAAGAACGAAGACCAAGTGGTGAAGGCGACCGCGCTCGCGTTCAAAACCGTCGAAGACGAGCTGACGCGACAGGGCGCGAAAGACGTTGTGAAGCGGTTCGAGATCGCCGGGCAACCGGGCGTGCAGGTCGGGGACTTCCGCACGGTGCGCGTCGGCGTCACCACCATCGTTTCCAACAACGAGGCGGCGCTGAAGGCCGCGGTGCTGTTGGCGACGATGGACCGCGCGAAATCGGTACCGCACAAGGCCCGCTCGACCGCGTTCCGGCTGCTGCCCAAAGACCCGCTCGCGTGGCTCTGGGTCGATCTCGCCTCGGTCAAGCAGTCGAAGGCGTCGAAGGACTTCTTCGACGCGACCCGGCAAGACTTCCTCCAAACGCTCGTGATCGGCGGCACCATCGACTGCGTGCGCCGCGCCGACTTCCTCGCGATGGGCGTGTACAAGGAAACTGACGGGTTCCGCGTCGCGCTGCGATTGCCGGCGGGGCGCGACAAGTTCCCGCCGGAGTTCCAGCTTCACGTTCCACCGAAGGGCGTTACTGGTACGCTCGCGCCGCTCGAACCGCCGGGCACGATCTACTCGCACAGCCTGCACCTCGACATTTCGCACCTGTGGACGAACCGCAAGGCGCTCTTGAACGACGAGATCCGCGGCGGGTTGGAGAAGGCCGACAAGGACATCTCCAAGATTCTGCCCGGCAGCGTGAAGTTCGGCGAACTGCTGGCGATGTGGGGGCCGCACCACCGCATTGTGGTCGCGAACCACGACGCGTCGCCGTACAAGAAGCAACCCGGCTCACGGTTCCCGGCGTTCGGCTACGTCGCCACCGGGCGCGACCCGAAGTTCGCCAAGTCCGTCGAGCCGGCCCTGCGATCCGCCGCGATCATCGCCAGCTTGCAGTTCGATCTGAAGATGGTGGAGCACACGCACGACGGCGTCGGGATCGTCGCGTACCGGTTCCCCGAGAACAAGGAACTGGCGGACGACCCGGACGGCATCCGCTTCAACTTCGAGCCGTGCTTCGCCATCGTCGGCAACGAACTCGTCGTCGCCACGACGGTCGAACTGTGCAAAAAGCTCATCACCGAACTGAAGTCGCCGCGCGCGAGCGGCAAGGGCAGCCCGGCGGTGATTCGCGGCAAGTTCAGCGCGAAGGGCGCGGCCGAGTTCCTCGCCGCGGTGCCGGACCCGCTCATCACCGACGCCGTGCTGAACCGCGGCATCGGCCTCGATCAGGCCCGCAAGGAAGTGACCGCGCTCGTGGCGTGGCTGAAATCGCTGGGCGACGTGAAGGCCGAACTGGACATCGACGACAAGCAGTACAAGCTCGATCTGGTGTGGGAACTGAAGTAGGCGAACGGCCGG
>SXHE01000177.1 GCA_005773755.1 Planctomycetia bacterium | reverse complement strand
GTGCGATGACGGGCAGATACTCGGCCATCTCGCGCAGGGTCTGGCGAGCCATCCCTTGTTCGGTGCGGTACGCGAGGTAGCGCACCCGCTCGTCCAGCAGCGGGCCGGACTGCATCCGTGCCAGGACATGCCGGCGCACAAAAAGTGGGGAACCCACGGTCGAACCTCCCAGAAGAGTAACGGGCGAGAGGTTCGACTACCAACCAGTACTTATGTGGCCCAGGAATCGTGAAAACGCGAGAAATGTCACCGCCAAAGCACAGAAACGCCACATAACCGCCTGGACCACATAAGTCGTGAAGGCCATCGGGCTGGACGCGGGCGAGCAACATCGCCTGACGTGGGCCAAGCCGAAGCCGGGCGAGAAGGAGCGCAAGCCGAGCCGCGAGGCGTGGCTGGACGAAGTTTACTTCTCCTACTTCTACCCGTTGTTCGACTGGGGCATGGACCGGGCCGCGTGCGAGCGCGCAATCATCGACGCCGGTCTCCCGGTGCCGATCAAATCCGCCTGTTGGTTTTGTCCCGCGTCGAAGAAGAAAGAGATCGTCTGGCTCCGCGAGCACCATCCCGAGTTGTTGAAGCGAGCGCTCGCCATCGAAGAAAACGCGCAGCCCAACCTGACCTCGGTCGTCGGTCTGGGCCGTTCGTTCGCGTGGGCCGACTTCCTGGCCGACCTCGACGACACCCCACTGTTCCCGTGCGACGGCTGAACACCGCCCAACCACGATCCGTTGCTTCGGTGCCCCGGTTACCGGAACGAGTCGGTCGTTGTTGCCGCTGCGGTCACCCAACGGCGTCACCGCCCGGAGTCGCCCGGAAGCGGCGGCAAACGTCACGACAATTCTCGCCCCGGAGGTTCCCGTGTCCGACCCCGTTCTGTTCGACTCGTTCCAGATCCAGTTGTTCGTGCCCGCCGGTACGGACGACGCGGTCGCGGACGCGGCCCGCGCCGCACTCGACGACCCGCCGTTCCCTGAACTGGTCCGCGATGCCGTCACCCGATTACTCGGCGCCGGGCCGGCACTCGCGGTGCTGACCGCCGTCGTCGAGTAGTGACCCGCTTCACCTGATACGTCCCATCCACACACCACACCCGGCCCGCGCAACGAACACTGCGTGAGCAGCACGCCGGGTTTTCGTTTCACCCCGAAGGAGAGTTCGTGGACCCGAACGAGTTGTTGAAATTGCTCGACCTGAGAGCGAAACCGGCCCGCCCTCCGGACGGTCGTGCGCCGGTGCTCTCGTCCACCGAGACCATCCCGAATGCCGGGCCGAGCGCGAGCCAGACGGCGCTGGCGGTGGACGAGTGGGGTCTGCGGCGCGGCCGCGACCTGGTCGCCGAGAGCGAGCGCCTTCGGAACGCCGGCACCGACGAGTACGCGGCGGCCGACTTCCTGACGGCCGCGTTCGACCCCGATCCCACACTCCTGGAGGGCTGCGCCGACCCGCGCCGGCACCAGTTCCTCGCGCAGATGTTGGACACGCCCGAGTACCGCGCGCTGCACGCCGACACGCAACTGGACGACACCGCCGCCGCGATCGCCGCGGGGCACTTCGCCGAGCAGTTCGCCAAACTCAAGACGGACGACACGAAAGACGCCCGCGGCGGATCGGCACCCAGGGGGAGTGGGGGTGAGGGCGACCTGGAGCGCGAGATGACGGCCCTGCGCGCGGTCGGCAAGGCGGTGAGCGATGCGAGCAAGGAGGTGAGCGAACTCAAGGACGCGGCGTCCGCACTGGGCATGGGGCCGGGTCAACCGGGGAGCAACGACGCGCGGGCCGTCGCCGAACTGTACAAGCGCGTGCGCAACGACCCCGGGCTGCGCCGGATCAGCGAACTCGCGGGCCGGTTCCGCCGGGTCGCGCAGTCGAAGCAGCGCCAGAAGGTGTCGCACGGACTGGACGACGTGGTCGGTGTCGAGCCGGGCGGCGACATCGGGCGCCTGTTGCCCTCGGAACTTGTGCGGCTCGCGGTGCCGGAACTTGAACTCGATACCCTGCGCCGGATCGTCGAGAGGCAAGCGCTCTGCCGCGAGCACCATTCGGTCGAGCCGGTGGGCAAGGGGCCGATCCTTGTCGTGACCGACGAGAGCGGGAGCATGGAGGGGGCGAAAGCACACACCGCGAAGGCACTCGCGCTCGCACTCGCGTGGGTCGCCCGGCAGCAGCGCCGGTGGGCGGGCCTGATCGCGTATTCGGGGAAGAGTGGTGAGCGACTCCTCGCACCGCCGCCCGGTCGGTGGGACGAGACCGCGCTGTGCGACTGGCTCTCGGCGTTCCTCGGCCAGGGCTCGGATTTGGACGTTCCCATCGAAGAACTGCCGCGGATGTACACCGAGATCGGTGCCCCGCCGGGCATCACCGATGTCGTGATGATCACCGACGCCCGGTGCCGCATTGCTCCGGAACTCAAGAAGCGCTTCCTGAACTGGCGGCAGGCGGCGCGCGTGCGGGCGGTGGCGCTCGTCATCGGCAGCCCGCCGGGCGATCTGGAGGGCGTGTGCGACGAGGTCCACCGCGTCAGCGCCCTCGACCCGGCCGACGATGCCGTCGGGCGCGTCCTGTCGCTCTGAGCCGTTCAATCAACCCGCGGCACTTCATCGTCGCGGCTCACGTACCCGACCCGGCGGACGTTCCGCCGGGTTCTTCGTTTCCACTCGTGCGAAGGAGTTACTCCATGACCGCGACCGTTCCGTTACCGGTGCCCGTGGGCGCCGGCACCCGCTTGCTGGGAGAGGTGATCGCCTGGGCGTGTCCCGGCGTGAGCGTCACCCATGCCGACCTGGTGCGCGCGATCGAGGACGCCGGACTCGACCCCGGCGTCGCCCGCGAGTTGGCCCCACGCCACGCCTTCTCCCGCGCGTGCAAGAAGCTCAGCGACCAGCGCATCATCCGCCCGGTCGCCGAGGACCAGACCACCGTCACGTTCCAGTTCACGCAGGAGAGCCGCAGCGACGACAAGTTCGAGTACACACTGGAGACCATGCTCTCACTCGACAAGCAGACCGGCAGCGTCACTTGCGCGTTGCCCGGTCTCGCGACGCTCGCGCAGGAGGAACTGGACCGGTGCATCGCGGTTCGCACCGGTGGCGACGTCACCCGCGTCGTGCAGACACTGTTCGAGCGCCGGGCCGACCTGTTCCCCATTCGACCCCAGGGTGGGACGTATTTCGTCGCGGACCAGCACGCCGACTTCGTGAACCAGATCCAGGATCTCCTGAACCGCGTGGGCGGCCGGCTGCTGCGGTTCCCGGTGCCCGCGGGCACCGACGAGG
>SXHE01000176.1 GCA_005773755.1 Planctomycetia bacterium | reverse complement strand
CAAGAGAACGCAGTGGCTTTACGCCCCCCGCTCGCCAACGCACTCCGCCGCGCGCTGTTCGACCACGTCGACCAGCAGCGGGTGGCGGCCCAGCGGGTCCGCGAGCGCGAACCGCACGCCGGGGAACCGCGCGCTGAGCGCGTCGCGCGCCGCGGTCAGGTCTTCGACGACGTGGACGCCGGGCGAGAGGAAGTACGGCAGCAGGATCACGTCCGTTGCGCCGGCCTCCACGCATTGCACCCCGCCGGCCTCGATGTTCGGCTCCGCCAGTTCCAGGTACGAGACGCGCACGACGGGGTAGCGCCCGCGCTCGCGCAGCGCCGCCGCGACGAACTCCAGGTCGGCGTTCGCCTCGGCCCTGCGACTGCCATGCGCAATCAAGAGAAGAGCGACCACTGACGACCTTCGTTTAGCGATGGTCCCGAAGGGACCGTTCCTCTTAACATAGCCCCATGATCGGCGCGCGTGTGGGGAACTGGTACGTCGAGAGCGAGATCGGGCGCGGCGCGCTCGGCACGGTGTACCGCGCGCGCGGGTTCGACGACCCGACCCGCACTGCGGCCGTGAAGGTGTTCACGGAGGTGCGCGACCCGGCCGCGGTGCAGCGCATCAACGCCGAACTGCTCCCGCTCCAGCGGCTCGACCACGCCAACATCGTCAAGGCCATCGACTGCGGCGCGCACGGCGCGCTGGCCTACATCGCGTCGGAACTGGTCGAGGGGACCGATTGCGCGAAGTTGCTCGAAGGCGGTCGGCGGCCGTGGCCGGAGGTGCTGAGCGTCGCGGTACAGGCGGCCCGCGCGCTGAAACACGCCCACAACCGCAACGTGCTCCACCGCGACCTCAAGCCGGCGCACTTCGTTCTCGCGCCCGACGGCACGCTGAAGGTGCTGGCGTTCGGGGTGGCGAAGGTGTTCCCGCCGCCGCCTTCGCCCGCTCCGGCCATCGGTTCGGCCGCGTACCTGCCGCCGGAACTCGCGAGCGGAAAACCGTTCACCCGGCGGAGCGATTTGTACGCGCTCGGCGGGGTGCTCTATACTCTCGTCACCGGGCGACCGCCGTTCGCGGCCAACTCGGTGGTCGAGCTGATGCACAAGCAGTGCTACACGCTGCCGGAGCGCCCGGCGATGCTGGTGCCCGACCTGCCGCCGGAGTTGGACGAGTTCATCTGCACGCTGCTGGACAAGAACCCGGCGCGGCGGCCCGGCACCGCGGCGGCCGTGATCGAGGAACTGGAGCGCCTGCGCGGGAAGCTGGAGCGCAAGGGTGAGAAGGTCGCGTGGCCCACGAAGCTGACGCCGGACACGGCCGAACAGCCGGCGCTGCCCGCCCTGCTCGGTGGTGCGGGCGAAGCTGGTGAGCGCGACCCGGAGCCGCGCCCACTGATGAAGCGCCCGCTCGTGGTGATCCCGCTGTTCCTGCTCGCGGTCGCGGCGCTGGTGGTGCCCCTGACGTGGCCCACCAAAAGCGCGGAGGAGCTGTTCGCCGCGGCGCAACCGCTGCTCGCGTCCGAGAACCCGGACGACTGGGACGCGGCGTTCGAGAAGTACCTGGACCCGCTGGCGCGGAAGTACCCGGACCGGTATAAGGAAGAGATCGCCCGCGCCCGCGAGATGACCCGCGACCACCGCGACTTGCGCAAAGCCGTCAGCGACGGCGCGAAGCCGGACCCGCGCTCGGACGCGCAGCGGGCGTACCTCCGCGGGCTGCGGCTGGCGCGCGACGGTGAGACCGCCGAGGCGCGGGCCGTGTGGGACGAGCTGATCCGTACGCACGCCGCGACCGAGGGCGAAGGCCGCTGGGTCGAACTCGCCCGCACCGGCCTGAAACTGTTGCACCCGAAGTGAACCATTCTGCCCTCTGGCCCGACCCACTATGGCAACTCCCGCTGCGACCGCCGCCGAGTACTGCGCCCTGCTCGCGAAGAGCAAGCTGCTGCCGGCCGACGAAGTGGACTCTCTGTACAAGAAGTGGCGCGAGGAGCGACCCGGCGGCGACGAGCGGGTCGACTCGTTCCGCCGGTTCCTGGTGAACCGCCGCGCGCTCACCGAGTATCAGGCGATGCTCGTGCAGCGCGGCCGCGCCGAAGGCTTCTTCATCGGCGGGTACAAGATTCTGGACCAGATCGGCAAGGGGCAGATGGGCGGCGTGTACAAGGCCGTCCACAACTTCGGCCAGCTCGTCGCGCTCAAGATTCTGCCCGCGTCGCGGGCCAAGAACACCCACATCCTCGGCCGGTTCCAGCGCGAGGCCCGGATGCTCACCCAACTGGATCACCCCAACGTGGTGCGGGCCTATCAGGTCGGCGAAACGGGCGGCGTCCACTACATCGCGATGGAGTTTCTCGAAGGCGAAACGCTCGGCGAGGTGCTGGAGCGCCGCACCAAACTGCCCGTCGGCGAAGCGGTGCGGCTGATGCGCCAGGCGCTCGACGGCCTCCAGCACCTGCACGACCGGCGCACGATCCACCGCGACCTGAAGCCCGCGAACCTGATGCTCCTGCCGGTCGCGGAGAAGGGGAAGCCCGACACCACCTGGGACGCGACCCTCAAGATTCTCGACATCGGTCTGGGCCGCGAATTGTTCGACGACGACGCCCCGGAGGGGCAGATCGAAACGCAGCTCACGCAAGAAGGGTCGGTGCTCGGCACCCCGGACTACCTCGCGCCGGAGCAGGCGAAGGACGCGCGATCGGCCGACATCCGCGCGGACGTCTACAGCATCGGGTGCGTGTTGTACCACTGCCTCGTCGGGCGTCCGCCGTTCCCGGAAACGAACATCATGGCGCAGATGCTGCGCCACGCGACCGAGGTCCCGGCCCCGCTCGCCGGGTTCGTGCCGGGCCTGCCGAGCGGGTTCCAGGCGGTGATGAACACGTTCCTCGCGAAGGCCCCCGACGAGCGCTACCAGACGCCCGACGAGGCGGCGACAGCGCTGAAGCCGTTCGCCACCGGGGGCGCGCCGGCGGTCGCGT
>SXHE01000175.1 GCA_005773755.1 Planctomycetia bacterium | reverse complement strand
TTCCGCGCTGGCCGCCGCCCTGTCGGTCGCGGCCCTGGCCTCGGCCCGCGCCGAGCGGGTCCGCGCCCGCCAGTGGGCGACGCTCGCGCTGAGGGCCACCCGGCTGGCCCGGCACCACGCCCGCCGGTCGGAGGCCGCCGCAGAGCGCGACGCGGCCGTGATCCTGCCGTTCCCGGCGACGCCGCGGCTGTGCGAGCCGGACGGCACCGGCGTCGAGATCGAGGCGTTCAACTGACCCGGCCGCCACCCGCGAAGGGCCCGCTTGTGGACTACCTCGAAGCCAGCGCCGAATTGTCGCCCTGCGGCCTGTACCGCTACCGGCTCGACCGGGTGTGGGACCGGTCGCGCGACGTGGCCGTGTTCGTGATGCTGAACCCCAGCACCGCGGACGGCGCGACCGACGACGCGACCATCCGCAAGTGCGTCGCGTTCGCGAAGGCGTGGGGCTGCGGGCGGCTGACCGTGGTGAACCTGTTTGCGTTCCGCGCGACCGAGCCGGACGACCTGAAGCGCGCGGCCGACCCGGTCGGCCCGGACAACGACCGCCACATCGCGGCGGCGTGCGCGGGCCGGCTGGTGGTCTGCGCCTGGGGCGCGGCGGTCGCGAAGGCGAAGCGGCCCGTGCTGTTCGAGCGGCCGGGTGCGGTGCGGCGGCTCCTGGCCGGGTGCGGGGCCAGCGCCCGCACGCTGGGGCTGACGAGCGGCGGGCACCCCGGCCACCCGCTGTACGTCCCTGGTGCCCGCCAACCGGAAAGGTTCGACCTGTGAAAGCCCTGTTCCTCGACATCGACGGCGTGCTGAACGGCCACGAGTACGACGACGAGGCGAAGTCGTGCAACATCCGGCGCGAGTGCGTGAAGCACCTGAACCGCGTGGTGCGCGAAACCGGCTGCCGGATCGTGCTGTCGAGCGCGTGGCGGTACATCGTCCACGGCGGCGACATGACGCTCCGCGGGTTCGGCTACATGCTCCGCACGCACGGGCTGGTGACGGAAGTCGGGGCCATGCGGCTGATCGTCGGGCTGACCCGCAAGGACGACGAGAGCGTTGACCCGAAAGACCTGAAGCGCGACGAGCGGGCGAGGCAGTGCATCGACTGGGTGACGGAGTGGAACCGGGAGCAGTGGCGGCTGGAGCGGGAGGCCGGCCCGACCGCCCCGCTCCCGGACCTCGTCGGCAGATACGCCGCGGTGGACGACGAGGATCACGAGTTCGACAAGCTGAACATCCCGTTCGTGCAGACCGATGGCAAGCGCGGCCCGACTGAGGCCGACGCGGACAAGTTGATCGACCTGCTCGGCCGCACCTGAGCGACCGGGCTTACCCCCAACGGAGTTTCGCGATGAGTTTCCTCGCAGGCGGCGTGACCTTCCAGCGGTTCAAGATCGGCGGCCCGAAGCCGCGCCTGTTCGACGACGCCCACCTCGACCGGCTCAAGGACCGCATGATCGGTCGGCAGCGGATCGCCAGTGCCGACGGCGTCGAGACCGGCTGGAACGCCGGCCGCCACATCCACGACACCGACTTCTCCCAGGAGAAGAACGTGTACGGCGACCATCTGGTGTTTGACCTCTGCACGATGACCGACAAGCCGCCCGCCGACCGGCTGAAGGCGTACTACGCCATCGACCTGAAGGCCCTGTCGAAGGACAACCCCAGCGGGTTCGCGAGCGCCCGGCAGAAGCGCGAGGCGAAGCAGTCCGCCCACGACCGGTTGGAGCAAGAGGCGAAGGACGGCCGGTTCAAGAAGTGGAAGTGCGTGCCGTGCCTGTGGGACGCGGGCACGAACACGGCCTTCCTCGGCGCGACCGGGTGTCAGAACGCGGACCGGTTCTCGTCGCTGTGGGGGCCGACGTTCGGCGGCGACCTGACGCAGGAGTCCGTCGGCGGCCCGCTCGACGCGGTGACGGCCGCGAGCCTGGCCCTGGCCCTCTACCCGAGCGCCGAACACGAGCACCTGTCGCCGTTCGTGCCCGGCACGACCCCCGACGACTGCGCGTGGTGCCCGGACGACACCGCGCCCGCGTTCCTCGGCAACGAGTTCCTGCTCTGGCTGTGGCACTACGCCGACGTCCACGGCGACACCGTGACGACCCCCGACGGCGGGCAGGTGACGTTCATGTTCAGCGGCGGGATCAAGCTCGACTGCCCGCGCGGGGTAACCGGCGACGACACCATGAACAGCGAATCCGCGGTGCGGCTGCCGGAGGCGAAGGTCGCGGCGCGGGCCGGGAAGCTCCCCCGCAAGGCGGCGCTGACCGTCGTCCGGGACGGGGAGCAGTTCAGTTTCAAGCTCGACGCCGAGACGCTGGCGGTGTCGGGTGCGAAGTTGCCGTCCGCGGAGAAGACCGAGGGCCACCGGGACCAGGAGCTGGGCCGGCTCCAGCACGTCCGTGACCTGGCCGAGATCGTCGACCAGCTCTACGCGGCCTTCCTCGCGCGGCGGATGTCGGGCTACTGGTCGGGCGAGGTGAAGGAGATCGGCGCGTGGCTGAAGGGCGGAAGCCGGGTGGCCGCGTGAAAGTCCGGGCCGAACACTCCCCGCCCCGCACGCGGGCCGACGCCGCGCGGGTGACCCGCGTGGTGCTGCACTCCGAGACCGTCAACGAGCGCGGCTGGCGGCTGACCGTGGACGAGGCCCGCGCCCTGGCCTCGTCGCTCACGGGGGCCGTCGCGCGGGCCGAGGCCGCGGCCCGGAGCGAACCGACCGACACCACGAGGCCGACACCATGACCGAGCACGAGTTCCTCGACTGCCTGCGCCCCCGGTACGGCGGGCAGGATTACGCCCTGCTCCCCCAGGTGCGGAACGCGACCGGCTTCTCCCGGCGCGTCCGCACGGCCGACGCGCTCGCGGTGAGCCTGTGGCCGTCGCGCGGGATCGGGGCGGTCGGGTTCGAGTTCAAGGACAGCCGCGCCGACTGGCTCAAGGAGCTCAAGGAGGCGGCGAAGGCCGAGGAGATCGGCCGGTACTGCCGCGAGTGGTGGCTCGTCGTGAGCGACCCGGCCATCGTCGCGAAGGGCGAGCTGCCGGCGGCGTGGGGCCTGATGCACGCGACCGGCGAGACCGTGAAGGTGATCGCGGCCGCCGCGCCGTGCAGGGACGCCCAGGAGCCGGCCTGGGGCTTCGTCGCGGCGGTCATGCGGGCCGCGGTGGACGTGGTGACCCCGGAGGCCGAGATCGGGCGGCGGGTCGCGAAGGCGCGGCGCGAGGAGCAGGACCGGGCGACCGAGGCCTACCGCGCGAAGCTGGTCGCGGCCCGCGCCGAGGCCGACCGGGAGCGCGACGCGCTGCTCAACCAGGTCGCGGCGTTCGAGGCCGCCAGCGGGGTGAAGCTCGACCGGTGGAGCGAGCGCGGGGCGCGGCAGGTGGGCGAGGCGGTGAGGTTCGTGCTCGCCGGCGGCCTGGCCGGGCTGACCGGCGAACTGGCCCGGATCGCGGACGCCGCGGGCCGGGTGAAGTGCCAGGCGGAAGCGGCGCTGGAGGTCGGAACGGAACCCGTCGGCGAGCCGCTTGCGGGCTGACAACCGAGATGGTTAGCCGCGCCCCTCAGGGCGCTATCATCGAACCCAAACGGAGAGACCCGATGCCCGTGTGTGACGACTATCCCGAAATCGAGTGCCCCAAGTGCAAGGCGACCAGCCGCGACCTCGACGGGTTCGGCTTCGTGTTCTGCGAGGCGTGCGGCCACTGCGTCCACAACAGCCAGTCGGGGCGCGACGGGTACTGGCACTGCAACGCCTGCGGCAGGCGGCTCAACCCGCTCGATGGCCCGGCGCATCCGGCGACCGCGCCCGAGGCCGCATAGCGTGCGACCCACGTATTACAACGAGTTCGATCCGCACGCCGCCGCGTGGCTGCGCGAGCTGATCCGCGAGGGGCTGATACCGCCGGGGGAAGTCGATGAGCGAAGCATCAAAGACGTTCAGGCAGATGACGTTCGCGGATTTGGACGCGCCCACTTCTTCGCCGGAATCGGCGGCTGGGAGCTTGCCTTGCGGCTCGCCGGATGGCCCGCCGACCGCCCCGTGTGGACCGGCAGTTGTCCGTGCCAGCCATTCTCGTCGACCGGCAAGGGCGAAGCCCAGAACGACCCGCGCCACCTCTGGCCCGACTTCTTCCGGCTCGTCCGCGAGTGCCGCCCTGACGTCGTCTTTGGCGAGCAAGTTGAAGGAGCGATTCGCAAGGGCTGGCTCGATGGAGTTTGCGGAGACCTGGAGGGAGAAGGTTACGCCGTCGGGTCGGTCGTACTGGGCGCACACAGCGTCGGCGCGCCGCACATCCGCCAGCGGCTCTACTGGTCCGCAGCCCGCGCCGTCGGCCTGGCCGACGGCGCGGGCTGCGGACGCGGACAAGGGCGTGCGGACGGAAGAGGGGGCGATCCGCGAGGCGATGCGCACGTCCGGCCCGGACCTGAACACGGTCGCGGCGCTGGCGAGTTGGCCGACGCCAGTAGCGCAGCCGGCGACCCCGCAAGCGACGGACGACCGCTCGACGAGCGGCGGCCACGGGCCGGAAACGAACCCGTCGCTGCGGATTCAGGCGGGGCTTGCGGAGCCTACGGGATCGCGGCTGACGCCCACGACGGCAGACCATCGGCTGCGGACGCAAGCACTGTTGGCTTCTGGGATGCCTTCGCCCTCGTCGCCTGTCGCGACGGGAAGGCGCGGCGTGTTGAACCCGGCTCATTCCCGCTGGCTCATGGGTTTCCCCGCGAGTTGGGACCGCTGCTCGCCGTGCTGGGGCGAATGGGCGTCGATCCAGGCCTTGCTAAGCGCGCCATCCGAAACGCCCGAAGCCGTCTGGCACGCGCTGGCCGAAATCGCGTTGGCCGACTCAAGGGATACGGCAACGCCATCGTCCCCGAAGTCGCGGCCGAGTTCGTCGCGGCCTTCCTCGCGGTCGAAGCGGAAAGGCGGGTAGCGTGATTGACGCCCTCCCGAAATACACCTGCCCCGCTGCCGACATCCGTTCGGCGCGCGGCGGTGTGGTAGAGTGGAGCGGGCCGAACGGGTGCTTGCAACACCCGCCGGCCCTCATCACAACGCTCCCTTCTTGCGAAAGGGCCACGCCATGACTGCGCCTCAGTCTACGGCCGAGTATCGCGACGTTCCAGGGTTCCCCGGCTACCGCGTGGGGAATGACGGCTCCGTGTGGAGCATCAAAGCCAAAGGCGGCAACGACCGCACCGCAGGCCGGCTCGCGTCCGCCTGGAAGCGCCTGTCGGCGTGTCCCAACAGCAGCGGACACATGCACGTCAACCTCTTCCGCGACGGGAGGAACCACCTCGTCGCGGTCCACCGGATCGTGCTGGAGGCGTTCGTGGGGCCGTGCCCCGAGGGTATGGAAGGGTGCCACTACCCAGACGCCGACAAGCGGAACAACGCACTCGCGAACCTCCGCTGGGACGCCCAGGCGGAGAACGCGAAAGACCGGTATCGGGACCGACTCGCCTCTCCGGTGCGCACCTGCCGGGGGTGCAACCTGACCAAGCCGGTTGAGGAGATGGCCCGCGACAAGCGTAAGCCCGACGGACTCGCGATCCGCTGCAAGAGGTGCGAATACAAGCGGTGCAACGATCTGAAGCGAGCGAGACTGGCCCGGCAACGGAAGGAGAACCCATGAATCGCCCCGCTTACAGTTGCGTTGCTCCCTGGTTCGGCTCAAACCGCACGCTCGCGGCCAACGTCGGCGCGGCCCTGGCCGGCTGCCGCTGGGTCGGCGTCGGGTTCGCCGGCGGCATGTGCGAGCTACTTCACCTTACCGCATCTACGGTTGTGGTGAACGACCTGCACGCGCACGTTTTGAACCTCGCGGCGGTTCTCGCGGATTACACGAACTGCTTCACGCTGATGCAAGAACTGAACGCCCTGCCCCACCATCCCGACGTGTTGAGTGCCGCGCAGGAGCGGTGCCGCGCTCGCGAGGCCGCGGCGGGCGATGAATGGTTCGGGGGCAGTGATCGTGTGACGAATCCCGATCTCGAATGGGCGCGTGATTACTTCGTCTGCGCGTGGATGAGTCGCAGCGGCAGCGCGGGCACGAGGGGCGAGTTCACGGCCCCGCATTCGGTGCGCTGGGATGCCGGGGGCGGTGACAGCGCGACCCGATTCCGCAACGCCACGGCGGGACTCGCGGCGTGGTCCGAGGTGATGCGCCGGTGCAACTTCGTCCGCATGGACGTGCTGAAGTTCCTCGCCGACGTGAAGGACGTGACGGGGCACGGCGTCTACTGCGATCCGCCCTTCCCGGATGTCGGCGACGGCTACAAGTACACGTTCGCCGAGGCCGATCAGCGGGCGCTCGCGAAGAAGCTCGCCGGCTTCAAGCGGTGTGCGGTCGTGGTGCGGTTCTACGATCACCCGCTCATCCGCGAGCTGTACCCCGAACCGCTGTGGACGTGGCACCGGTTCGAGGGGCGGAAGCAGACGAACGAAGTCGCGTCGGAAGAGGTGTTGTTGACCCGAAACGTGAAGGAGAAAGCTTGATGGGAACCAAAGCCAACCCCGGTGCGTTCGACTGCTACGCGAACGCCGAGCCGGACGAACCGTTATTCGTTCTCCTGGGGCGCGACAAGCACGCCCCCACGCTGCTGTGGCTCTGGGCCGCACTGCGGGAACTCGACGGCGAGACCTCGGAGAAGGTGTATGAGGCCCGGCAGTGCTCGGTGGACATGATCGCCTACCAGCACGACCACGGCCGCGAGACGGTCGGCATCGCGCAGTCGGCTCTCGTCGCCGTGATGGAGCTGATGCGGGCGGCGAATCAGGCCGTGAAGGGCGCAAAGAACAACCCGACCACGCTCGACCAGTTCCGCGCGTTCCTCTGCGCGAGCCGGTTCGAGGCGGAACCCGAACCCGCGAAGGAGACCGCATGAAGCGCACCGACATCGAATGGACCGCCAACCACTTGCCCGACGGCACCACAGAACCCGGCCTGTCGAGCAACCCGCTTCAGTACCGCACCCCCGACGGCAAGGTGGTGTGGGCTTGTGTGAAGCACAGCAGCGGGTGCGCGAACTGCTACAGCGAGGCCATCGCGCACCACTGGGAGCGGGGCAAACCGTTCACCCGCGCGAACATGGCCGAGTTGACGCCGTTCCTTGCCGAAGAGGAACTGTACCACATCCTCACGGCGAAGAAGATCGCTGGGAAGCCGGTCGCCGGGTCGAAGTGCTTCCTCGGCGACATGACCGACGTGTTCGGTGAGTGGGTGCCCGACCACCTGCTCGACACGCTGTTCGCGACGATGGCGATGCGCCGGGACGTGACCTTCCAAATCCTCACCAAGCGCGCCGACCTGATGCGGGACTATTTCGGCAACCCGGATCGAAAGCGGAAGATCGCGGCGAAGGTGATGGACCTCTCGGAAATGCTCGCGCGGCAACGGCAGTCTCATACCGCCCGGCTGAAGCTCGACGACTTCTCAGCCGCATTTGCGGGGTCGGGGCCGATCCGCAACATCTGGCTCGGCGTGTCCGTCGAGAACCAGGCCGCGGCCGACGAACGCATTCCGCACCTGCTCGCGACGCCCGCGGCGGTTCGGTTCCTGTCCTGCGAACCGCTGCTGGGGGCGTTGCATTTGCGGCCGTATCTCGGTGACGCTGACGAGCAGTACCAGCACTTCTCGCGGCCGGTGGGCATCGACTGGGCAATTGTCGGCGGCGAGTCGGGGCACGGGGCGCGGCCGTTCGCGGTCGAGTGGGGCCGTTCGCTCGTGCAACAGTGCCGTGCCGCGGGGGTGGCGTGCTTCGTGAAGCAGCTCGGCGCGGTGATCCACGCGACCAGCATCCTCGACCCGCTCGACCAGTTCCCCGGCGGCGGCAAATCCCATTGTCAGGGACCGGGCGAAGACACGATTGAACTGCGGCTGAAGAACGCCAAAGGCGGCGACATGGCCGAATGGCCCGAAGACCTCCGCGTGCGAGAGTTTCCGAGGGCCGCGGCATGATCCGCGTCGAACCGGCAACCGCGGCGGAAACGGACTGGGCGGCGCGTCAGGTAGTCGCTCGCCACTACCTGCACTCCGCGCCGGACCCGCGCGGCCGGCCGTTCTGTTACGTCGTGCGGCTCGGCACGGAACTGGTCGGCTGCCTCTGGTTCGGGCGGCCGGAATCGACCCGCTGCTACGACGGGGGATTGACCTACGGCGGGCACGAGGAGGTGGCGGGCGGGCGGGCCGCCTACGACCGCTGGGAAATCTTGAACCTCTCCCGCGTCTGGTTCAGCCCCGACGTGCAGCCGGGCGGGAGGCTCTATTCGGCCGACCACCTGCCCGGCTTCACGGACCGGCAACGCTGCTGGCGCTCGACGCTCGCGTCGGTCACAATCCGCACGGCGCTCGCGCGGGTCGGATGGGACTACCTGCTCGCCTGGCCGCCGGTGTGGGTGGACGAGCCGTACCGGATTCGCGCGGTGCTGTCCTACTGCGACACGAAGCTGCACAAGGGCACGATCTACCGCGCGGCCGGCTTCACGCTCGCGCGGGTGAACGACGCGGGTATCGAGACGTGGTGGACGCCCGCGGTCGCGGACCTGAGCGAGGCCGAGGACGCCAGCGTGCGAGCTGCGTCACGCGACAGCGGCCGATGCCAGCGAACCCGCTACAAGGCGGTGTCCCTGTTCGATGAGGTACAAGCATGAAGTGCGAACGCTGCGAACAACCGGCCCGGTACGAGGACTCGGTTCCCGACGCGACGGTGCCGGGCACACACCCCAGCGAGTGCGGATACCGCCGCGCGTTCCTCTGTCTGGTTCACGCGCTGGAGCGGCGGCAGGTGACAACCAACCGCGTGAAACCGCTCGTGCTAGTCTGCCCGCGGTGCCGCCGCGAGGGGCCGTGGGAGAGCTGGGGCATGAACCCGCGGCAGGGGACGCTCCAGTGCACGGCCTGTGCGTTCCACGGATACGACATGATCCCGGAAGACAAGGCGTGACGGCGGTCGGCCGCGACCTGGCGACCGTGCGGACGCTGCTGGCGGCGAGGGCCTTCGGCACGGGCGATATTGCGTGGGCGGTCGCGGCGGTGTGCGACCACCTGGAACAACTCTTGGAGGAACACGACCGTGAGCGACGCGACCCGATACCCGTTGACGTGGCCCGCGGGCCGCTCCCGCACGCGCTACCCGGCCCGGAGCAAGTTCAAGGTGCAGAGCTTCGCGCGCGTGCGGGATGAGCTGCTGAACGAGCTGAAGCTCCTCGGCGCGAAGAACGTGATCCTCTCGACGAACCTGAAGCTCCGGCAGGACGGCATTCCGCTGGCCGGGCAAGCCCAACCCGCCGAGCCGGGGGTCGCGGTGTACTTCCGCTACAAGGATCGCGACGTGTGCTTTGCGTGCGACCGGTGGAACCGGATCGAGGACAACATGCAGGGCGTCCGGCACACCATCGAAGCGCTTCGCGGGATTGCCCGGTGGGGAACGGGTGACATGGTGGAAGCGGCGTTCCGCGGCTTTGCCCAGCTCCCGCCGGGGCCATCGAGCGCCCCGACCGCCAACTCGTCGCGGTGCTGGTGGGAGGTGCTGAGCGTGCCCGCTTACGCTTCCACTGACGACGTGACGGCCCGGTATCGGGTACTCGCGAAGCTGTACCACCCCGACCGCAACCCCGGTGACGAGGACGCGAAGACGAAGTACACCGAGGTTGACGACGCCTACACACGGTTCAAACGGGAGCGCGGCCTGTGAACGACGTGTCACCCGATGCGCCCGGCCCGCGGAGCGACCACGAGAGCATCTGGGGCCAGCGGTTCGTGACGGTCGCGGGCCCCGAGGGGCGCGTTCACCTGAGCGAGACGGGAACCGAGGGCGACACGCGCCCGGCCGTGCTGCTCAGCGCGAGTGCGTGCCCGCTGGACCGCGCCGCCGCGCTTCTGCTCTCGGCCCACCTGCTCCACTACGCGCAACACGGCAGGCTGCCGCCCGCGTGAGACCTCCCTCCCGTCTCCCCTCCGGGCAACCCCCGGCCCCATCCTGACCACCTGATTCCCTGCGCGGATGTGCGCGGTCCCCGAAGTGCCGCCGAGTGAGTGATCCCCATGTGACGCCTGAGCTTAGCCCACAGCAGGAGCGCGCGATACGGGCACTGCTGGAGAAGGGGACGCACGCCGAGGCCGCGGCCGAAGTCGGGGTCGATCCGTCCACCCTCCGCCGCTGGCTCCAGCGCCCGGAGTTCAAGGCGGGCCTGCGACAGGCGCGGCGGGAACTCGCCGACGAACTCGCCGCGGGCCTGCTCCGGCGCGGCCGAAAGGCGCTGGCGACCCTCGACCTGTGCATGGACGGCAAGGGCGACGCGACGATGTTCAAGGCCGCGTCCTTCGTGCTGACGCAGGTGTTCGCGGTCCAAACGGTGGCCGAACTCGAAGCGGAAGTCGCCGAACTCCGCGCGCTCGTGGAACGGCGGGGCGGACCACTCGATGGCGACACTGGCGAGCCTGAAGGCGGAAGTGGCGCGGCTCCGGGCGGCGGCGGCGACCCTGGCGACGGACGAGACCCGGCGCACCCTGGGCCGGCTGCGGGCGGACCCGACGCTGCCGATGACGGCGGCGGGCCTCGCCCCTGACCCGTGGCAGCGGGAGCTGATCGCGTGCCCGGCCCGGCAGATCGCGGCCCTGTGTACGCGGCGCTCGGGCAAGACCCGCACGACGGCGTGTCGGATCACGGGGCAGAGCCTGACGCGGCCGAACTGGAAGACGCTGCTGTTCGCGCCGACCGAGGACCAGTCGAAGGAGCTGCTCGGGTACGTCGCGGAGATGAACGACGCGCTCGGGTGCCCGGTGCCGCTCGTGTCGCGCACCGAGTCGCGGCTCAAGTGGGCCAACGGGAGCGAGGTGCGGGCGAAGTCGGACGTGGCGAAGTCGTCGAAGGGGTTCACCCCGAACGCGGTGGTGATCGACGAGGCCGCGGTGGTGTCCGACGAACTGTACCTCACGGTCATGCCGATGCTCGTGCTGGGCCGGTGCGAGCTGCTCGCGCTGACCACGCCCTACGGCAAGGCGGGCTGGTTCTTCGACCTGTGGGAGACGCCGGCGAAGCGGGCCAACTGGACGTGCTTCACGGTGACCGCGTACCAGTGCCCGCGCATCGACCGCGCGATCCTGGCGGAGCACAAGGCGACGATGCCGCCGCGGTGGTTCGACCAGGAGTACCTGTGCGTGTTCAACGACGCGGTGGACGCGGTGTTCGGCAAGCAGGTGATCGAGAGCGCGGTCAAGGCCGACGACGCGTTCCTGCCCCTGGCAATCTGAGGTGTGTGATGCTCGTGACGCTCCAGAAGAACAACGGGTCGGACGCCGGCCTGTGGTACGCCTCGATGATCTTCGCCTCGTCCGGCCGCGTGTCGAGTTGGACGCGGACCAAGGACCGGGCGCAGACCATCGACCTCGCGCTCGCGTCGAAGGTCGCCGGCTTCTACCAGACGCACAAGATCGACGGCAGCGTGCGGCTCCTCGAGGGCGAGGACCCGGTCGAGGTCGAACCGGCCGCCGCGGGTGCCCCGGTCCTCGCGGGAGCGCCGGAGGGATGAACGAGAACTGCCGCGGGTGCGGGGCGCGGATCGCCCGGCCCGTCTGCCCCTACTGCGGTCGCCCCGCCGACCCCAAGCGCGACCGCGTGATTCCCGACCCGAAGGACGACCCCCGCCGCAAGGCGGAACTGCGAAAGGTGCAATCGTGATCAAGCCGACGATCGGCCGCGTTGTTCTCTTCGTGCCGAAGCAAGCGAAGTACGAGTTCGGATTCTGCTTCGTCGCGGGCCGGCCGCACGCGGCCCTCATCACCGCCGTCCACGGCGACCGGTGCGTGAACCTCGCCGCATTCGACGCCAACGGTAAGAGCTACGGGTTCACGTCCGTCACGCTGCGCCAGCCCGAAGACGCCGACCAGGGGTTCGCGGGCGGCGACTACTGCGAGTGGATGCCCTTCCAGGTCGGCCAGGCGGCGAAGACGGAAGCCGCGGAGCAGGCACTCGCGGCGAAGGGCTGACATGCGCCTGATCTGCGGCATCGACCTGGGCCAGGCGAACGACCATTCGGCCCTCTGCGCGGTCGAGCGGATCAAGCTGCCCGTCCCCGTGTACCGCCGCAAGTACCGGTACGCGATCAAGGCGCTCGACGAACAGCCGCTCGGCGTGCCGTACCCGGACCAGGTCAAGCGGTTCTGCGTGGTGCTGGGACACCCGGCCCTCAAGGGCGCGCGGTGCGGCGTGGACTACACGGGTGTCGGCCGTCCGGTCTACGACCTGCTCAAGGACGCCCGGCCGCCGGTGATCCTCTACCCGGTGCTCACCACGAGCGGGCACGCGATCACCTTCGACGAGCGGACCCGCGAGTACCACGTGCCGAAGTCGGAGCAGGTGGGGCTGTTGCAGGTGCTGTTGCAAGCGGACCTGCTCGGCTGGCACGAGACACTCCCGGCGGGCAAGCGCCTGGCGGACCAACTCGCCAAGTACCGGGTCAAGCTGACCAAGGCGAAGAACGAGACCTTCGCCGCGGCGGGGTCGGGCAACGACGACCTGGTGAGCGCGGTGATGACCGCCTGCTGGCTGGGCGAACAGGTCGGGACGGGCGACGCGACCGGGATCGGCGTGCCCGACGAGGGCGGCGGCAGCGTGATCGAGTCCGCGCCCGACGGCGTGTTCGCCACGGGCCGGGGGGTGTGACCGATGGCCCCGCGCGCCCAGCCCCTCCGCGTCGGCGACCGCGTCCGCTGCACCTGCGCCGACCCGTGGCTCTCCGGGCAGGTGGTGCGGGTGATCGGCCTGCGCGTGCTCAGTTGCGCCGGCTGGTACGGGGTCGCGGTGCAGTACAACGCGCGGGCGTATTCGGTGGTGCGGCCGGACGAAATCGAACGGGCCAAGTAACTCCTCCCGAGGTTCCTCATGCCACAGGTCAAGATCGCGCGCGTCAAGGGCGACGGCCCGCTCAAGAAGACCCACTTCGCCGTCAAGGTTAGCGGCAAGGGTCACGTCGACGTGTGGGCCGACAGCGAGGCGCAGGCGGTGCCCGTGGAGATGGCGGTAGCGGAGAAGGTGGCCGCGTTCTACGCGGACCGGGAGAACGCGGGCACGCTCCTGTTCGGCGACGCCGAGACGGGCCGGCCGTGCACGCCCGCGGTCAACGGCACCGTTCCGAGGCCGACCGTCGGACCAAAGGGCGGAACCGGCACGCCTCCGAAGGCCGACCCGAAGGCGCTCGCGGATGCGGAAGCCGACTGCGGCGACCTGGAGGAACAGGTGGCCGCAGTCGGCGAATCGCTTGCGGCCGCGAACAAGGAGAACGACCGGCTCTGCGCCGAGCTGCGGCAGACCAAGGCCGAACGGGACGAGTTCGTTCAGCGGGCCCGCTCGGCTCTGAAGGGAGAGGTCGAAACCCTCAAGGCCCAGCTCGCCGAGGCCAACGCGATCATCGCCAGCGCGAAGTAAGCCCCCCGGCCCGCACCCCGACCCGAGCGCCGCCATGTTCGACGTGATCCGCCCCGAGTCCCCCGTCACCCTGGCCGGCGACATCGTCGGCGGGGTGCTGCAGGTCGCGATCGGGCCGCTCGGCCACGTCCGGTACGAGGTCGCGTTCTGGGCCGCTGGCGTGCGCCACGTGCAGTGGTTCGAAGCCGTGGAGGTGGTCGCCCAGGATCCCCACGCGGTCCTCACCGTCGGGTCGCGGGGCAGCGCGACCCGCGAACTGTCCGACGTCCGCGCCGCGCTGGCGGCACTCACCGAGCGAGTGGACCGCGCGATTGCCCCCGCGGCCTGACCCGATCCCGCCCGAGAAGGGTAGGCCATGCCGTCGCCGCTCTCCCGAATCGCGTCGATCTTCCCCGGCTTCCGGGCGAACTACGCCCCCGGCGTACTCACGCAGGAGGAGCGGGCCGCCCGCACGCTCGCCGCCACCCGCGCGGACATCGACCGGTCCCGCGCCCGGCCCCGGCCGCGCCTGGACGAGCGCGTCCCGACCAACTACCACGGGGGGATCGCGGGCAAGGTCTGGTTCCTCCCCTTCGCCGATTCCGCCACCCAGGACACTCCCGAAATCCGCGCGGCCATGCGGCTCATGCGCCGCGACGGCTACGTGAAAGCCGCGTGGGAACCGCAGATCCTCACGGTCGCGTCCGAGGACTGGCAGGTCCAGGCGTACGAGCCGGGCAACGCCGAGAGCGAGGAGCAGGCCGACGCGTTCAAGTGCGCGATCGAGGAGTACCTGTCGGGCGGGATCATCTCGGTCGTGCGGGCGATCTGCGCGCCGTTCGGGTCGGACGGGCACTCACTGGCGGAGAAGGTCTGGGGGGTCGCAAAGAAGGGCCGGCTCGCCAAGAAGATCGTCCCCGTTAAGCTCGCCGCCCGCGACACCGACCCCTCCACCGGCGACGTGCGCCTGATCGGCGACGAGTTCGGGAACGTGACCCACGTCGAGGCCCGGCGGCGGGACCGGCAGCCGGAGTACCCGATCACCGACTTCATCTTCAGCCGGTACATGACGGTGTTCGACGAGCCGCTCGGCGAGGCCGCGTTCCGGCCCGCCTACGGCCCGTACTGGATGCGCGACACGGTCCGCAAGCTGCGCGTGATCCACCACGAGAAGAAGATGGCCGGCATGCTCGTCGGCACCTACCAGGCCGACGACGACAAGGGGCCGCTCGAAATCGCGCTCGCCAAGGCCAAGACCGCGACCTGGATGAGTATCCCCGAGGGCACGCGGGTCGAGGCCGTCGCCCTCTCGACCGCCTCGGAGCCCGACTACCGGAGCTTCGACGAGTCCCTGCGCGACGAGGAGGTGACCGCGATCGCGTTCGCGATCCTGCAGATCATCCAGGGCAACGTGCCCGACGCGCGCGGGGACACGAAGACGCAGAAGTCGATGGCGGACCTGGGGCCGTGGCTCCTGATGGCCCTCGTGTGCGACGCGGTCAACCACCAGTTCGCCCCGGACTTCATCGACTTCAACTACCCGTACCCGGCCGGCGGCGGGTACCCGAAGCTCACCTTCGGCGCGGTCAGTAACCCCGAGCTGCTCGAGCTGCTCCAGGTCGTGACCGGCGCGAAGCAACTGGGGCTCAAGCCCAGCCGCAAGCACTACGCGAAGGCCCTGTCCATCCAGGAAGCCGACAAGAACGACCCCGACGACTCGATGGACGACCCGAACCAGACGGGCGCTCTCGGAGGTGGCGGTGGCGGGTTCCCCGGCGGGGGCTTCGGCGGCGACCCGCTGGGCGGTGCCGGGCAGATGTTCTCGGAGTCCGAGCCGGGCTGGGAGTCGTTCGCGTGGCAGGCGGTGCCCACCGAACCCGGCAGCAAGTACAAGGTGAAAGCGGTCAACGCCGAGACCAAAGAGGAGCGCTACGGCCTCGAAGCGAAAAAGGTGCTGGAGGAGCAGCGGACGCGCGCCGCCGAGGAGAAGGCACTCAGCCCGATCCAGAAGGGGGCACTCAAGGCCGCCAACGCGGTGAACAAGGGCGCGGGCTGGATCGCCAAAGCCCCGGTCAAAACCGGGCTGGGTGCCGTCCATCTGGCCGGCGCGGCGTTCGGCACCGTTCCGCGCGTGCTGTTCGGGGCGCTCGCGCGGGTCGCCGGCCGCGACACCTGGCTCGGCTACGTTCCCAAAAAGATCGCTCGACTCGGCAAACTCGTGGAGCGCGAAGCCAAACTGCGGATCACGCGCCTGCGGGCCGTCGATGCCGGCATGGGCCAGGGTTACGCCGCGGGGAAGAAGGAGGCCCTCGTCCGCGGGGCGGAGGAAGCGTTCGTCCACACGTACCGCAAGAACCGGCGGATCCACGGCACACCGGTCGCGGCGGCGATGGGAACCGTCTATCTGGGCGTGAAACTGCTGGGGCTGGTCGGCAAGGTGCCCGGCGTCGGCCGGTTCCTCGCGCCGCTGGTGTCCTTCGGCAAGGAGTTCGTCGGCACGATCGGCACCCCGCTGCTCAACACGGCGATGAACGCACCGCTCAAACAGCTCTACCGGTCCCGGCTGGGTCGGGTGGCTGGGCTCATGAAGACCAAGCGTAACCCCGACGCGGCCGGGCGGATCGCGGAGCGGCTCGAGCGCGGGAAGGCGGCCCGGGTGCCGCCGGAGAAGCGCGAGCGGGTCGCCGAGATCCTGTCCACGACCGCGAAGGGCCGGGCCGTGCTCGCGCGCGGGTTCGCGGAGCGGTTCGCCGAACAGCAGGCCGGGGTGTCCGCCGAACGGGTGCTGCTCGACCTGCGGGAGCAGCTCGACGATCTGGCCGCGGCCGCGGGGCAGCCGCCCCTGGCCGCCAGCGACGAGGAGCTGGGCGAGGCGCTCGCCGCGATCCTGAACCAGATCCTCGACACGGTCGGCGACCCGCCGTCGCGGGAGCGCTTCTCTTGGCAGCCGGCCCGCTCCCGCGACGGCGGGATCAAGGCGGTCGGGACGGGCGACGACGCCGGGAAGGGGCCCCTCTACGGCGACGACGCGGAGCGCGCACTCGCGGACGCGGGCGCGTCCCGGCCCACCGACCTCAAGGAGGATTCGGGGGCCCGAGCGCGCGAGGCGTCCGCGGTGTTCGACCGCGCGGGTCGCGGCGACGCCGGCGCGCTCAAAGAGGCCGGCGGTTATGCGCGCAAGGCCGCGGACACGTGGTCCGGCGAACTGGCCCGGACGCCAGCCCTTGACGGCTCCGCGGTCCGCTCGCGCTGGCAGGGGCCGGCGGAACTGGGCACCCAGGTGGAAGCGCTCGCGACCGAGCGCGAACCATCAAAACTCAAGAGCGCCTTCGGCGGCATCGTCTCCTGGCTCGGCCGGCAGACGGGTGCGGCCGCCGTGGGCGCGGTCGAGGCGCTCGCGCGCTTGGCCTGGAGTCTGGTCGGTCCGCCCCTGACGGCGCTCGGCCGGGCGGTCGAGCCGGCCGCGTGGTACGTCGGGGGCCTGGCCGCGACCGCCGCAATCGTGGCCCTCCCGGCCGTCGCGGTCGCGGCGGGACTCATCCCGTGGGCGGCGGGACTGCTCGCGGCCCCGGCGGCGGTCAAGGTCGGACTCATCGCGGGCAAGGTCGCGCGGCGCAAGGGCGCGGAGGCCGTGGGCCGCAACTTCTACCCGACCGAGTACGGTTCGGGAACGGGCCGCAAGGGCAGCGCGTGGGAGGGCAACCCCTACACCGGCCACGCCGAACTCGCCGACCGCTTCGGCGAGGGGGCGGGGACCCTGCTCGGTCTGGCGTTCGAGAGCTTCAGTTGGGACGACTGGAAACAGGTGGACGGCGGCAAGTGGAAGAGTCCGGGCGGGCGGTACTTGAGCGACGCCGCCTACCAGCAACTGCGCGGCGCGGGCGGGGGCGACCAACCGGGAAAAGCGCAACCGGGGGCTGAAGCGGCCCCCGCCCGTCCGGTCGGTGCCGCGGGCGCGTCGGGTAAGTTCGCGCCGCCGAAGGCCCCGCAACCCGGCCGGGTGTACCAGGTCGATCCGCGCGCCATCGTCGCCGACCCCGGCCGGTTCCAGTTCAAGCTCAACACGGACGCGAAGGGCGTCACGAAGGAACTGCAATCGGTCGGGACGTTCGACCCGGACTTGGCCGGCGCGATCGCGGTGTGGCGCGACCCCGTGAGCGGCAAGACCAACGTCGTCAACGGCCACCACCGGCTCGACCTCGCCGTGCGAACGGGCACGCGCGCCGTGGCCGTGCGGTACCTGAGCGCCGCGACCGCCGAGGAAGCGCGGGCGAAGGGCGCGCTGATCAACATCGCCGAGGGCCGGGGAACGGCGGTCGATGCCGCGAAGTTCCTCCGCGATTCGGGCCGTTCCGCCGAGGACCTCGCCGCGGTCGGCGTATCCCTCAAGGGCCAGATCGCGCGGGACGCGGTCGAACTCGCCAAGCTCTCGCCGGTGTTGTTCCGGCGGGTGACGTTCGGCGCGGTCGAGCCGGACCGGGCCGTCGCGGTCGCCCGACACCTGAGCGACCACGGCGCGCAGGAGCAGCTCGTCGCGGCGGTCGAGAAGCAGGAGGAGCGGGCCGGACGCCCGGTGTCCGCGAAGGTGGTCGAGGCGATGGCCCAGGAGTACGCCAGTGCCCCGACGCGGGGCAAGGTGACGGAGACGCTCTTCGGCCCCATCGAGGAAGACGAGAGCATCTACTTCCACCGGGCGGAGCTGAAGAGCTACATCCGCACGGAGCTGGTGAAGGAGGCCCGCGACTTCCGGCTGGGGGCCAGCGCCCGGCGCGCCGAAGCCCTGAAGGGCGTGGCCGGCAACGCGCTCGCCACCGACGAGAACCGCAAGGTCGCGGACAAGGCCGACGCGAACCTCGCGATCTTCGACGGGCAGGCCCGGCTCAAGGGCGCGCTCGGCGACCTCTTGAACGATTACGCCGTGGAGTACGCCAATGCCTCGAACGCCGGCCGCGCCGCCCTCCGCACGAAAGCCCTCGCCGCAGTCCGAGGCCTCTTATCCGGCACTGCCCCCGGACCAGTTGAGCGCGTGGAGCGAGGAGGCCCTGGCCTTTTTGGAGAAGGGTGACCACGAGTGCTTTGCGGAAGAGGACGACCAGCACGCCCTGGCCGGAGCCGACGGCAAGCGGGCGACGAAGCTCCTCGCCGCCGCGAAAGAGGACGGCGCGCGGGTCTACGCGGAGGCGTGCGAATCGGCGGTGCGGCGACTGCTGGCGACCGGAGACCCGCTCGGTCAGGGCGTCCTGTTCGACGACGCCGAACTGGAGCAGATCGCGGAGGCGCTCGCGCGCGGGATCGCGACCGCGGACCTGATGGGCCGCGCGCGGGTGCGCCGCCGGGCGGAGCTGGCCGAGAGGCGCGCGGAGGGGTTCGCCGAGGCCTTTGCTGAGTTGCGGCGCTGGAGCGGGCCGTATACGGGAGAGCGCGGCGGCCGGTACTGGCTGCCGGTGGGTTCGGAAAACGTGCCCGAAAACCGCTATTACTCACCGCCAGCGGGATCGAAGGAGGCGGAGAAAAGTACCACGCCCAATCAGGATTACGAGTTGTCGCTGAAAGGCGGTGCCGCGGCAAAACTCGAAGTCGGCCTGGAGGAAGACGATGGCGAGACGACGCGCTACCGGTTTCGGGTCACAATGCCCGACGGGGCCAGCTTCGAGGCCGCGTCACTCAACATTTTTCACGGCGGGCGGGACGCCTCTCCGCGAGGGCGGGAGATCGAGGCGAATATTCACGCCAATGTTCCGCCCCAATATCGGCGACTCGGGATCGCGCGCCAGTTGTACCTGATCGCGGCAGACATCGCGGGCGCGCGCGGAGGAGTTTTGACGGCGACCGATAGCCCGAGCGACGCCGCGTCGCTCCTGTGGGATTCTTTGGAAGACAGCGGGGTGTCTAACAGATGGACCGTGGACCGCCGGAAAAAGATGCTGGGGCACTCGTTTTCCGAATTGGCGAACGACGACCCGTTCGACGTGTTCGCCGATCCCGTCCCGTCCATGACGCCCGAATCGGCCGTCGCGTACTTCCAGCGCCTCGTGCCCACGCTCGCACCGGCGGCCGTGCGGTACGGGCCGCGCCTCGACCGGCACACGTTCACCCTCGCGGCAGCATCCGACCAAGTGCTGCTCGACCGCGTCAAGGCGGCGATCCTGAAGGCGCTCACCGAGGGCACGAGCGGCACGCCGGAAGTGCAGGAGATTCTCGACGCGGCGGGCGTGTCGGAGAAGAACCCGCAGTACGCGGAGATGGTCACGCGCTCAAATATTATGGACGCATTCAATCAGGGGCAGGCCGCGGAGTTGGCCGAACCCGACATGCAGGAGGCGTTCCCGGTGTGGCAGTACAACGGGATCGACGACGACCGCGCGGGGGACGATCACCGGCCGAAGTTCAACCGGTACTACCCGGCGAGTGTTTCGTTCAGCGAGGTCCGCGGGGCGAGAATATTCAACTGCCGGTGCAGCCATTCGGGGGTTCACAAAAGCATCTGGGCCGAACTGCAACGGACAGGGACGCGGGCGGAAACGACGTGGTAGAGTAACGACGGCGGGGCGTGCTGCAAACACGACACACTTGAGGAGTGGGGCAAGAGGATCGGGGTCAACTGGACGACCCTCGCACAGCGAATCAAGAAGCTCCGTTGGCCAGTGGAGAAGGCTGTGACCACACCAACGCGAAACCACAAGAGGGAGTAGCCCCGTGAACCAGATCGACCCACTCACCCGCGCCGTTCGGCTCCTCGTCCACTGCTTCGCGCGCCCCGCGACGAAGTGGCAGCGGCAGGGCAACGGCACCTGGAAGAGCGCCGGCGGCCGCGTGCTCAGTGACGCGAGTTACCAGGCGATGCAGGCGAGGCTCAAGGCCGGCAAGGCCCCGCCGAAGGGCGGCGCGCCGACGCCAGCTCCGATCCCGCCGCCGAAGCCGAAGCCGGACCCGGAAGGGGGCCGGAAGAAGGGCACCGACAACGAGATCGCCCGCGGCCGGAAGGCCGCCCGTGAGCACCTCGCGGCCCAGCTCCCGAAGGACAAGAAGCGGCTGGCCGAGCTCGACGCCGGGGCCGCGGGGCGGCGCGCGGGCGGGCCGTCGGGTGAAGCGCTAGGGGCCGAGATGGAGGCGCACGGCCTGCGCGCCCGGATCGCGAAGGACGAGAAGGTTTTGGCCGACCTCGGCGGGGCGAAGGCCGAGAGCGAGGCGCTTCCTCCCGGCACCAAGAAGAACGTGTACGGCCAGCCCATCCCGGCGGAAGCGGGCGCGCTGCCGGGCGAGCCGGGGTACAAGCCGCGCGAGGCGAAGCCGCGTCCGGCGAAAGCGAAGCCGCCGGAGTCGATGAAGCTCGGCGCGGCCCCGCCGCCGTACGGCTCGACACTGACGCCGCCCGGATCACGACCGGCGACCGGCGATTCGTCCGATGCCGCGAACCGCTCGGCCTATGAGGCTCGCAAGGCGAAAGGGGAGATCGGCGCGGAGTACATGCCCGACGTCGATTACACGAAGCCGATGGGGCCGCGTGCGGCCCCGCCGCCCAAACCGCCGAAGCTGCCGGACGGGATGCCGCCCGTGCCGCCGCCCGCGCCCGCGGACCTGGCGTACATCGACGCGGCGCACAAGAAGGACACGCAGCGGTTCGGCGCGAAGGCCGCGGAGTTCCTGCGCGGCTCGCTGGCGTACGCGGTCGGGATGCTGACCGCCGGCAACGGCGCGGCCTGGGGCGCGCTCGCGGGGCTGGCCGTCGGCGGGCCGCTGGGCCTCGCGGTCGGGACGGCCG
>SXHE01000174.1 GCA_005773755.1 Planctomycetia bacterium | reverse complement strand
CCGTGAGGGCGCGGCGCGGCGCGGCGGCGCGCGCGGCCTCCGGGTCGCCGTCCACATAGGCGGCGAACGGGTCGCGGGGCGCGTCGTTCGGGGCGGGCGTCATGGCGTCACAAGCTCCGATACCGGGCCAACAAGTCCTTGAGCTTCTGTCGGGCGTAGAACAGTCGGCTCATCACCGTGCCGATAGAGATTCCGAGCGCGTCGGCGACCTCACGATAGGTCAACTCGCCCTCGACGTGCAACACGAACGTCTGGCGCTGCGGGTCCGGCAGTCGGGCGAGGGCCGCGTCGATGGCCCGGCGCAGGTCGGCGCGCTCCAGGCCGGCGTCCGCGGGCAGTTGCTCGTCGTCGGGGCCGAACCGGTCCGGCGACGGGTCGGCCGGCGCTTGCGGCACCCGTTCGTCCCGCCGCCGCTGCCGACCGATGTCGAGCGCCGCGTTGCACACGACGCGCAGCAGCCACGTCTTGAACGCGCTGCGGCCACAGAACCGGTCCAGGCGCGTGAGCGCGTTCACGAACCCGTCCTGCACCGCGTCGAGCGCGTCCGCCTCGCGACCCAGCAGCCGGTACGCCACGCGGTACGCGACCCCGCGGTAGCGGCGGAACAGGTCGTCCAGCGCGGCGCGGTCGCCGGCCGCGAACCGCGCCAGCAGCGCGTCGTCGGTCGGGGCAGCGGTCGGAGCGGGCAGCGTGGCGAGGGGCATGGGGAAACGCGCTCGGCGGCGGGCGGGACTCCGCACATTCTACCCACACCCACGTGGCCGCTTCCAATCAGAAAACCGCAAGTGTGGTCCGCTCGCTCCGCGAGCGGGATCAGCTACGCGGCGGTCGATGCTTCAGGTTCAACCGAACAGCATCCCGCGCCGCGAACCGCTCGCGGAGCGAGCGGACCACACTGAAAACCCGCGCCGGCCCCCGGTTCCGCGCATATCTAGACGCGAACGGACCGCCCCGCATTCGACTTCTGGACCCGAACATGCTCACCGTACACCGGTGGAACGGCTCGTCGTGCGACCGCGGCGGGGCCGAACTGCTCCCCGATTCGGCCGCGGCCGTTCCCGACGGTCAGGTGGTTTGGGTCGATCTGAGCGACCCGACGCCGGAGGAAGAAGCCCTCGTATTCGAGCGGTTTCTGACGGTTCACGCGCTCACGCTCGAAGACATCACCAAGCTCCGCCGCGAACCGGAGGCCGGGGCGCACTTCCCCAAAGTCGAAGAGTTCCCCGATTACCTGTTCGTGATCGTAAACCCGCTGCCGCCCGGCCTGGGCGAACTGGCCGCGGGGACGCGCGCGCCCGACGCGCCAAAAGTGTCGCCGTCGCGGATGCTCCGGCGCGACCGCCCGCAGTTGAGCGCCGCGCTCACGCGCTCCGTTCTCATCACGCACTCGGCATCGAAACTCGATTGCGTGACCGAAGCCCGGCAGTACCTGGAGAAGCACGGCGAGTCCGCCCGGCGCGGCCCCGACTACCTCTTTCACATCATCCTGGACATGATGGTAGACGAGTACGCGCCCGTGGTCGATTGGGTCGCGGGGCAACTCGACCGGCTGGAAACGCGCATCTTCACCCGCCCCACGCGCCAACTGCTGACGCGCATTCTGAAGCTCAAGCGGATCGTGACCGGGATGCGGAAGACGCTGATCCTCGAGCGCGAGGTGCTGGCCCGGCTGTTCCGCGGCGAGTTCGAGTTGGTGGAGGAGCGCGAGATCGCCTACTACCGCAACGTCCACGACCACTTGGTCCGCTACTCGGAGCTGATCGAGGCGGCGCGCGAAATGGTCAGCGATCTGGGCGAGACGCACCTGGCGTCCGTCTCGAACCGGCTCAACGAGATCATGAAGGTGCTCGCCATGATCTCGACCATCGTGCTGCCCATGACGCTGATCGCGGGCATCTACGGGATGAACTTCGAGGAGAACGTCTGGCCCGATCTCAAGTCGAGTTGGGGGTTCTGGTACGCGATCGTTGTGATGGCCCTGACCGGGATCGGGTCGCTAGCGTTCTTCCGCTACCGCAAGTGGATCTGACGGCGCGCCGGACTTGTCGGAATCCGCACCACCGGTTAGGTTAACGGCTGCGATTCGCACACGCTGGGAGGGAACGGACATGGCTAAGGGGGGGCGCAAGAGCCGGATGGACCTGCGGCGCGAGGCGGAGGCCGTCGAAGCCCGCAAGCGCGACGAGGACGCGGTCGAGGGCGAGGAGACCGAAGAAGCCGAAGACGAGGACGAGGACGAAGAGGCCGACGCCGAGGGCGACGAGACCGAAGGCGAGGTCGATGCCGAACTCGACCCCGAAGCGGACGCCGCCGGCGACGACGACGACGCGGGCGACGACGACGACGAGGACCGGCCGAAGAAGAAGAAGGTGAAGAAGGCCGCCGTCAAGAAGGCCGCCGCGAAGAAGCCGGCCACCAAGCGCACGCGCACCGCCAAAGAGGTCCGCACCCGCGCCGTGTGGGTCGTCTTCGACAACGCCAGCAAGGTTGTGAAAGAGTTCCCGTACAACCAGAAGTCGGCGGCCGAAGCCCTGCTCGCCGAGAAGCTCGAAGAGAAGAAGACCTT
>SXHE01000173.1 GCA_005773755.1 Planctomycetia bacterium | reverse complement strand
AGCCCATGTTGATGTCGATGCCGTCGGCAAGGTCGCGCTCGACCAGCCACTTTGCGGCCGTGGTCATGTCGTCGACCCGCGAGCCGAAGATTTGCACGAACAGCGGGCGCTCGGCCGGGTCGGTCGCGAGCAGTTCCATCGTCTTGGATATGCTCTCGATGATGGCGCGGGCGTTGACGAGGTCGGAGGTACACAGCCCGACCCCACCCAGCTCGCGCACGGACAGGCGGAACGGCAGGTTCGTGTACCCCGCGAGTGGGGCGAGATTGAACCGCGACGCCAGCGGCACGCGACCCACGCTGAGCGGCGTGCGATACCAGTCGGGCGGCGCGGGAATGGCGGATTCGGTCGGCATGTGGTTAGATTAGAGGGCGAGCGCAGAACCCGAAAGCCCACCGAGGTGACTCGTGGCCCGAAACCAAGACACATCGCGGCAAGAACAAGCCGAGCGGAAGCGCCGCCTTGCGCGTGAGTTGGACATTGCCGAGGAGGGCGACATCGAAGGTCTGCTTACAGAAGAGGAGTGGTTCGCCAGCCACAACGCGCGCGACATGATACGGCACTTGGGTGGCCGTTTGTCCGACCGGAAATCGCGTCTGTTGTCGTGTGCGATTGCCCGCCTTGTGTGGGATGTCCTCCTGGACGAACGCAGTCGGAATGCGGTTGAGGTTGCCGAGCGGTCTGCGGATGGAAATACGAGTGTGTACGAACTGGAGTTGGCAGAGAAACAGGCGAATGAGGTGGCAACGAGAGACCATGAACGGCAACTCCCACAGCACCAGCATTTCCGAGCAATCGCCGCGAAGATGTGCGCGATCACGAAGCCCAACGCCGCTGGAGTGTGTCACTTTGTAGTGGGCTTCTCCCAAGGAGGGGAAAACCTTCTCACCCGCACAGCGAACCTTGTCCGAGACATCGCCGGCAATCCCTTCCGTCCTGTCATCTTCTCCCCGGCGTGGCGCACTTCGGACGCTGTCGCCCTCGCGCGGACGATGTACGAAGCGCGCGAGTTTAGCGCGATGCCGATCCTGGCGGACGCGCTGCAAGACGCCGGGTGCGACAGCGACGACATCCTCAACCACTGCCGCGACACCGCGCAGGTTCACGTCCGCGGGTGCTGGGTGATCGACCTCGTATTGGGCAAACAGTAGCGATATGCTGGCGAGTGGAGGTGTGTCATGCCGCCGAATGCCCTGCTGTCGCCGCCGCCGTGGAAGCCGGCGCAAGTGAACCCGCAACCGCGCAAGTGGACCGTTGCCGAGTTCGATCACCTCGGTTCGCTCGGGTGCTTCACCGGTCGGCGGGCGTTCCTGCTCGACGGCGTCATCCTGGAGCAAGGGCCGATGGACCCGCCGCACGCCGAAGCACTGGAGGTGGTGAACGAACTGCTCCGCGCCGCGTTCGGCACCGGGTGGCGGTTCCGCATCCAGACCCCGCTGCACCTCGACGAGTTCAACAACCCGATGCCGGACTTCGCGGTGGTGGGCGGAACGCCCGGCTATTACGGCGACCACCCGGTTTCCGCCGCGTTCGTGGTCGAAGTGGCCGACACCACACTCAAGACCGATTTGACAGACAAGGCCGAGCGGTACGCCACCGCCGGCATCGCCGACTACTGGGTACTCGACCTCAACGGCGGCACGCTCCACGTCTTTCGCAATCCCCAGAGGTTGCCCGCGAGCCTGGGGGCGACCGCGTACCGCACGCACCTGACCCTCGGCCCGGCCGACAACGTTTCGCCACTGGCCGCGCCCACCGCCACGATCCGCGTGGGCGATCTGCTCCCCTGACCGCTTTTCCACAAACGGACACTCCCCCGGAGCGGTCGCGGTTGCGATAATACTTTCGCACGGCCGCGCCGCGCGCGGCCCGAACCCACCCCCCGCCCGCCGCTCTTCCACACCCAGGAGACCGTTCGTGACTCACCCGCTTCGCATTCTTGCCGGGAGCGCCGCGTTGGCCGTCGCCTTCTGGTGCCTCACGCCCGCACCCGCACCCGCGGCCAACGACGTGCCGGACCTGCCCGCCGGGTCGGTCAAGAAGGCCGCGGACGCCGACCTCAAGTTCCTCCAGACGCGGGTCGCCGATCTCGCCAAGAAGCAGGCGGCCGGCGCGAAGGTGCTCGACGGCTACATCAAGCCGGCCACCGGCGTGTCGCTGCTGCTGGCCGCCTACGCCGACATCCTGGGCGACGCCGCGCTCAAGGCCGACGTCATCAAGGTGGCCGAGGCCCTTGACAAGAAGGACTTCGCCGCGGCCGACGGGCTGGCCAAGAAACTCGCGATCAAGCCGGGCACCGGCAAGCCGGGCGCGCTGCCGACCCCGTTCAAGGGCGACAAAATGCTCGAATACGTCATGCAGCCGTTCCGCCCCGCCGCCAGCGGCGGCGCGAACATCGACAAGGACATCAAGGAATGGGGCAAGGCCGGTGCGATGGGCAAGCTCGACCTGGCCGCGGTCGAGGTGTTGGCGATCCGCACCGCTGTCATCAACGCATACGGGCTACAGCACCCGAACGGAACGGCCACGGTCAACGCCGGCAACAAGAAGCTGTGGGACAAGTGGAGCACCGAGGCCATCGATCAGAGCAAGAAGATCGCGACGGAAGCGGCGAAGGGCGCGAAGGCCGACGAGAAGTCGATCCGCACGATGCTCGGCGTGCTGGTCCGTAGCTGCAACGACTGCCACGAGAAGTTCCGCGACAACTAATGGTTGTGGTCCTCGTCGCACCGGTCACGGAGTGACCGGACCACAACATCCGTGAACGGGAGGCGCGTGCGCCTCCCGTTTTTCGTTGCGTACAATCACCCCATGCGTCCAGTCGAACTGTTCCGCTTCTGCCCGCGCTGCGCGGCCCCGCGCCCGGCCGACAACGTCGGGCACACCCCGCTGCGGTGCGCAGCGTGCGGGTTCACCTTCTACTTCAACCCCACGGTCGCGGCGGCGGCGTTCGTGTTCGACGCCGCCGGGCGCGTGCTGCTGATCCGCCGCGCGAAAGACCCGGCCGCGGGCAAGCTCGGTGTGCCCGGCGGGTTCATCGACTTCGGCGAGTCGGCCGAAGACGGCCTGCGCCGCGAGGTGCGCGAAGAGGTCGGGCTGGAGATCGCCAACGTGCGGTTCCTGGTGTCGTTCCCGAACCTGTACCACTACCGCGAGGTCGCGTACCCCGTGGTCGATCTGTACTTCGCGGCCGACGCGGTGGACGCGGACCGCGCGAAACCGCTTGACGGGGTCGCGGGTATCGAGTGGCGTCTGCCCGCCGACGTGCCCGACGCCGAGTGCGCCTTCGACTCGATGCGCGTCGCCCTGGCTCTCGTGCGCGCGGCAAGTTCCGCGACTTGACGTTGCCCTTCGGCGGGCGAACGCGGAAGATAACCGGGCTGCAACTCAGTTCCAGGAGATACCATGCTCAAGCTCAAGTGGGT